>JADKAQ010000008.1:300000-484180 GCA_016719105.1 Gemmatimonadota bacterium
CGTTCCGATTGTCGTGAAGTAGTCGCTGCTGACGGCGTTCACGTACGGCCCGCCCCCCTTGAGCGGCGGGAGCGTGTCGCCGTTGATGATGACCCCCTTGGTCCACTGCGACTCGAAGGGGATGGTGACGGTCTGCGCCACGGCGCGCACCCCGGGGAGGGCGCCCAGGCTGCGCGACATCGCCTCCCAGCGCTGTTCGAACTCCTCCGGCGTCTTGACCTGTCCCGAGATGTCCGGGGTGGCGACGAAGACTCCGGCGGGCTGGTACCCAAGGTCGAGCGACGAGGCCCGCTGGAAGGAACGCACGAAGAGACCAGCGCCAATCAGGAGCACCACGGAGAAGGTCCCCTGCACCACGACCAGCGCTCGACGGAGCATCCCGCGACGGCCCCCTCCCTCGCGCACCCCCGACTTGAGCGACTCCACCAACGGGGTATGCGCCGCGACGGCGGCCGGGACCGCTCCCGCCAGCGTTGCCGCGACCATCGCCAGGAGAGCGACGAATCCCGCCGATCGGGCGTCGACCGCACCACCATCCCACGGCATGTCCTGGAGGAGCGTGGACCGCAGAAGTCCTTCTCCCCAGACCGAGAAGACCAGCGCGAGCACTCCCGACACGGCGCCCAGCATCAGCGCCTCGGTGAGGAGCATCCGTGTGATTCGCGCGCGCGAGATGCCGAGCGCGAGGTGTACGGCGAGCTCGCGTCGGCGCCGAACCGTGCGCGCGAGCATCAGGTTGGTCACGTTCGCGCACGCAACCAATAGCACCAGTAGCGTGACACCACCGAGCCATACGGCTACCTGAGCGCTGGAATTGCCGTCGGGGCGGCGTGCAGGGATGATGGAGCCGACGATCACCGTCGTGGTGGAATCAGACTTCTCCAGCACGCGTCCGGCCTCGCGGACGACCGTCGTGGCCGCCACGCCGGCCTGCTCGGCGCTCACCCCCGGGGCTCGGCGCGCGACCATCTGCAGCCAGCGCATGTTCTTGTTGGTCTCCCACTCCTTCCCGACCTGCTCCCCAACCCCCTCGCGCATGGTCACGAAGAGGTCGACCTGACGCAGGATCGGCCCGATGAAGCCCGGCGGGGCCACCCCGATGATGGTGCGGTCGGCGTTGTTGATCGAGATCGTCTTTCCGACCGCCTCCTCAGGCGATCCGAATCGCGAGAGCGCCAGGGTGTGCGTCAACACGACCCCCGTCTCCCCCTCTCCTTTCCAGTCGGCGGCGCCGAAGAGGCGCCCCCGCCACGGACGCACCCCAAGGATGTCGAAGAAGTTGGGCGTGACGTACGAGACCTCGAGACTCTGCGCCTCGGCGCCGCGACCGGACGTCGCCGACGTGGTCCACCAGGCCGCGAGATCGGAGGTCGACGCCAGCCGGCGCCGCATGATGTCGAAGACGGGGTAGCTCTGGCTCGTCCCAGTCACGCGCCCGAACTCCGTCGTCTCACGCTGGAAGTAGAGGAGCGAGAGGGCGCCGTCGTCCTGCACGTGCGGCGCCGGGCGCAGCAGCACGCGATCGATGATGCGGAACATGGTCGCGTTCCCGCCGAGCCCCAGGGCGAGAGTGACGGCGACCACGCCGACAAAAGCCGGATCGCGCCGGAGGGAGCGAAGGCTGCGACCGAGGTCCTGCCACCACCCGCGCCAGAAGTCGCCGCGCTGACGCCGCTCTTCGCCGCTTCGGTCCAGCGTCCCCAGCGTCTCGCGCACCTCCTCGACATCGCCGAACCGGCGCTTTGCCTCGCGTCGGGCGTCCTCGGGTGACATGCCGCTCGCGACCAACTCCCGCTCCGTCGCCTCGAGGTGATAGGAAATCTCCGCGTCGACGTCGGCGCGGATACGGCTGGCCTTGGCCGGCAGACGGATGAGCCGACGCAACCGATCTGAAGAAGATTCTGACTGGCTCATGGTTGGCGATATTCGGGTCGCTGATTCTCGACAGGCCTTTAGAAGGCGCCTTACTGGCGCCATGCAAACGTACTAACTGGCGCTCAGTACACGGTCTACTGCGGTGACATATCTGGACCAGATCGAACTTCGCGCCCCCAGTTCGGCGCGCCCGGAGGGGGTGAGCTGATAGAGCTTCACTCGCCGGTTCTCGTCGTTGACCCCCCACTCCGCGGTCAACAACCCGCGATGCTCCATCCGGTGGAGCGCCGTGTACAGCGCCCCGTCCTCGACGTTGAGTTCGTCGGCCGAGGTATGGCGCAGCCAGTGCGCGACCGCGTAGCCGTGACGCGGCCCCCAGGTGAGGGCCTTGAGGATCAGGACGTCGAGGGTGCCTTGAAGTAGGTCGAGCGCCATGGTCGAGACGACGGGAAGCGAGTTAGCGTGCCCCCAGCGACGGCTGGGGACGAGATGCCAGCAACGGCCAGGAATCGACGCGAGTCGCTGACCTCAAATGTTCAGGGTAACGAATAAATCCGGGTTTGGTTTCAGGCAAGGACGAACGAGAACGAGGGAGGGGGCGCCATAGTGGCGCCCCCTCCCTCGTTTCGGCTCTGGTATTCGCTGGCGCCGGCGCCGAGTGTCCGGCCGGCGTTCGCCCGATCAGTCTACCCGTCCCTCCCCTCCCCTTCGTCCTTCCCGTCGCTCATCAGAACGACGGCAGGATGGGCCGATCCCACGGCACGAAGCCCGCCGCCGCCGCGAGGGCGAGCCCCATCCAGATGGTCGCGGTCTGGAATCGGGCAGAGTCGGTCCCCGCCTTCCGGATGCGGGCGGCGCCGATGTGGCCCAGCGCGATCGCCGCGAGCATGACGAAGACGTGTTCGACCACGAAGTAGCGCACCGACGCGGTGCGCATCGCCGCCCCCATGTCTGAGAGGCCGGCGCGGATGAGCGGGCTCACGGCGTACAGGGCAACGCCGACGATGAACTGCAGCGAGAGGGCGTTCACGAAGAGCTTCACCGCCCCGGCGTCCTTGTCCCCCCACACGGCGCGCGAGCGCCATCCCATCCAGCAGCGCACCACGGCCCAGATGCCGGCCGCGAGGACGAGCCACCTAACGATGTTGTGCGTTGCAAGGGTGAGCGTGTACATGGCGGGGCAGCACGGGTGACCGGTGGGGGGGCGATGCGCCAGGTGGCGACACCGCGGGACGGACGCCACAACCTACCGGGTTGTCGCCACCGCCTCCAGCGTACGAGCACTCAACGCGCGCCGCGTGGCCCCGTTCCCCCGCACGACACCCTGTGTGCCAATGGGCGACCGCTGAGGTCAATCAGCGCCGGCGCGACAGTGTCCCGCACAACCGAGCCTCGGGCGTTCACCCGACAACGCCGCGCGGAAGCTGCATGGCGCGCCTCGCGACGCGACCAGTAGATTCGCGCCTCTTCACGCCCACTCCGGAGGACCTTTCGCATGTCGTGGCCCCGCCTTGCCGCGCTCGCCCTGTCGACCACCTTCGCGCTGCGCCCGGTCGGCGCGCAGCACGCCTTTGCCGACGCCGGGGGGCGCTACGATCCGGGGGTCCCGACACCGCGGGCCGTGCTGGGCTACGAGCTGGGGGCGCGCTTCACCCCGCAGCGGTTGATCAACCGCTACATCGAACGGGTGGCCGCGACCTCGAAGCGGGTGAAGGTCGACACGGTGGCGCGCTCCTTCGAGGGGCGCGAGATGCTGCTCCTGACCATCACGAGCGAGGCCAACCACGCCCGACTCACCGACCTCCAGCGCGATGCCCGGCGGGTGGCCGACCCCCGCGGTGCGGCGCCGGGCGAGGTCGATGCGGCCGTTAGGCGGTTGCCGGCGGTCGTCTGGCTCGCGCACTCGGTGCACGGGGGTGAGGCGTCGGGGGTGGAGGCAGGGCTGGGGCTGCTGTACCAACTGGCCGCCGGCACCGACGACGAGACGCGCATGGCGCTCGACAGCACCGTCGTACTCATCGATCCCAACCAGAACCCCGACGGACGCGAGCGGCACACGCACGACGTGGAGCGCACCTGGAGTGCGCAGGGGTTGGCCACCGAGCCGGGGGCGCTCAACAATGCGGGCTCGTGGCCGGGGCCGCGCACGTCGCACTACTACTTCGACCTCAATCGCGACTGGTTCATCCAGTCGCACCCCGAGTCGCGCGGGCGCGTGCGGTCGTACATGAAGTGGTGGCCGCACGTGGCGGTCGACCTGCACGAGCAGGGGTCGAGTGCCTCGTTCTACTTCGCCCCGCCGCGCGAGCCGGACAACAAGAACAACCCGGCGCACCTCCCCAAGTGGTTCGACATCTTCGCGGCGGCGCACGGCGCCGCCTTCGACGTGCACGGGTGGTCCTACTTCCGCCGCGAGGGCTACGACTCGTTCTATCCCGGCTATGGCGAGGGGTGGCCGATGCTCACCGGGAGCGTGGGGATGCTCTTCGAGTCGGCCTCGTCGTCGGGTGGTTCCGTCAGGCGCAACGACGGGATGCTGCGCACGCTCAAGCAGGCGGCGTGGGAGCACTACACCGCCGAGTGGGCCACGGTGCGCACCTCGGCGCGCCGGCGCACCGAGCTGGTGAACGACTACGCCAGGTCGCGGGCCGAGGCGATCGCAAAGCACGCGCGCGGTCCCATGCGCGCGGTGGTGTTCGAGCGCGACGCGCAGGGGCGCGCCGATTCGCTGGTGGCCAAGCTGCGCGACAACGGGATCGAGGTGCAACGCCTGACGAGCGACGTGACGCTGGCCGACGGAACGCCGTACGTGGTCGCCGCCAGCGGACCGGCGCGGGTGAAGGCGGGGAGTTACGTGGTCGACTTCTCGCAGCCGCAGGGGTACCTGGCCAAGGCGATCCTCGAGCCCGACGCCGAGCTCGACTCGGCCTTCGTGAAGTTCGAGCTGGAGCTCCGGCGCACGGGGCAGCGCAATCGCTTCTACGACATCACGGCCTGGTCGCTCCCGATGGCCTTCCGCGTACGCGCGTGGTGGACGAAGACGGTTCCGCCAGGCGCAACGCCGCTGGTCGACATGGTGCGGGACGCCATGCCGCCGACCATGCGGGCGCGGTACGCCTATGCCTTCGAGCCGGGGAGCGAGGCGAGCGTGCGGCTGCTGGCGTCGCTGCTGCGCGACTCGGTGCGGGTGTGGCACGCCCCCAAGTCGTTCGCGAGCGGGGGGGCGCGCTTCCCGCACGGCGCCTTCATCGTGCGCGTGGCGGTCAATCGTGACGACGTGCACGACGTGGTGTCGGCACGCGCGACCGAGGCCGGAGCGCGCGTCTTCCCGATTGCCTCGGCCGGGGTGGACGAAGGGACCGACCTGGGGAGCAACTCGGTCGTTCCGCTGCTCCCGCCCACGGTGGCGCTCCTGGGCGGGGCCCCGGTGCAGGGGAACGCCTTCGGCTTTGCCTGGTACGCGCTCGACCAGCGCCTGGCGTATCCCACGACGCTCATCGACGCGGCGTTCGTGAGCGGGGGGGACCTCGACCGATTCAGCGTGGTGGTCATCCCCTCGGTGCAGGCGGCGGCGCTCGACCGCGCGTTAGGCGATGGCGGGCGCACGCGCCTGGTGGAGTGGGTGCGCCGCGGCGGTTTGCTCGTCACGCTCGACGCCGCCACGGCGTGGGTGACGCAGGAGCGCGTGGGGCTCGTGCGCACGCGCATCAAGCGCGACTCGGTGCGCGCCGACTCGTCAGGCGGGGCGCCGCTCCCGGGAGGGCTCCCTGGGGTGCTGGCGCGCGCGACCTTCGACACACTCTCGCCCATCATGGCCGGAGTCGAGGCTGGGGAGATCCCCGTGTTCGCCAACTCGGACCGGATCCTCACCGTCCCGAAGGACCTGAGCGCCGGCGAGGCGGTGATTCGCTTCGCACCGGAGAACCGGGTGCGACTCTCGGGGTATTTCTGGCCGGAGATGAGTGCGAAGGTCGCCGGGTCGCCCTATCTGTGGACGGAGCGCGCCGGGCGCGGGCGGGTGATCGCCTTTGCGCATGACCCGGTCTATCGCGATCTCTATCGCGGCCTGCTGCCGATCTTTGCCAACGCAGTCCTGCTGGGGGAGCTTCTAGGATGTCTCAGGTCGCCATCGTGTCACGCCGCCTCGCTCGTGCGATGGCTGCCGTCGCCATCTGCTCGGCGCCGACGGCCGCGGTGCTGTCCGTGCCGCTGACCGCGGCCCACGCGCAGGCCCCGCGCCCACGCGTGAAGATGCGCGCCTACCCGGTCGAGATCGTACTCGATACGCTCGTGTACGCGCGTGACACGGTGCGCGCGCCGATGGCCGAGACCTTTGCCGCGGTGCGTGCGACGTATGCGGCGCTCAAGCTCCCCCGTGAGTGGGCCGATTCGGCCAACGGTCAGCTGGGGACGCTGCGCGCCCGCGTCACGTACCAGCTGGGGGGCGAGCGACTCTCACAGTATTTCAATTGCGGGCAGGGGCTGACCGGGGCCAACGCCGATACATGGCGGCTCACCATCGCCATGGTCACCTTCCTGCAGCCGGCGGGCGAGGGGAAGTCGCGACTCGGCACCGGCGTCATCGCCGAGGCGCAGGACATGAGCGGCGTGTCGACCGAGCCGGCGATGTGCGGCTCGAGCGGGCTGCTCGAGGCGCGCATCCTCAAGAACGTCCAGGCGAGACTCGGGCAGCCCTGATCGCCGGCGCGCGGGGGGGGCGAGGTTCAGCGCGACAGCAGGCGTCGCATGTCCCCCACCAGCGCGTCGGCGCCTAACGACGCCCCCAGCACGTCGCGCAGCACCTCGCGCGTGGGACGTGACAGCCCGAAGCGATACAGGTGGTCGCTGAGCCAGTCGTAGCGCTTCTTGTCGGGGTCGAAGAACGCCCCGCGCTCGGCGCGCACCTTGTCGCGCAGCTGTGCGGCGATCATCGCCCCCAGCGCGTAGTTCATCATGTAGCCCGGGCTCTCGATGAGCTGCCCCCGCATCGCCCACCACCCCCACTCGGGGTGCGGGATGATGTGCAGGTACTCGCTGGTGATCGCCGCCCACTCGGCGTTGGGGTCGCGCGACGGGTCGGCGTGCAGGCGCAGCTCGAGCAGCGCCCAGGCGACGTCGAGGGCGATGGACGAGTACTTGGCGCGCAACGACGCCGCTTCGGGGGCGGCGAATCGCAGGTAGCGCTTCTGCCACTCCGGTTCGTAGGCCTCGAGGGCCAGCAGGTCGCCTAACGCCTCGGTGAACGGATCGCTGTCGGGCCAGTCGGCAAAGGCGGGGCGCGTGGCGACGCCGCTCACGTGGATGGCGTGCCCCGTCTCGTGCAGTAGCTCCACCAGGTTGTCGAAGCCTCCGGTGCGATAGGTGGCAAAGACCCACGCCTCACTCTCGCCGTAGTCGCCGCGCCGCAGGCGAGCCGGCTTGCCGAACTGCGTGAAGGCCACGGGGGTCTTCCCGTCGCGCGGTTCCAGGTCGTAGTGGATGTTGAGCGTCGTGGGGTCGGCCCCCTGGTCGCGATAGAAGGCGTCGTTGATCTCCCGCAGCCCTTCGCGCGTGACGCCCGGCGAGAGCGTGCGGCTGGCGGCGCCGTTGTCGTAGTACCAGTCCCACGGCTCCACGCGCTGGGCCGGGGTGTGGTCGCGCCAGGCGCGCAGGACGCGCACGAGGGTCGACTCCACGCGGGCCGGCTCCATCCCTAACGAGCGGGCCGCGGCGTCGATGGGCGAGCCGTCGCGCTGCCATTGGGCGGCACTGAGCGGCAGCAGGGTGCGATAGGGCGACGACGCGGAGCCATCACCGGTGACGGCGCGCCACACCGGCTCGAGCGAGAGAAAGAGCGCCCGGCGCCGCTCGCGATCGGGTTCGGTGGCCAGTCGTCCGAGGACGGTGAGGCGGTCGCTGGTGTCGGTCGGGGTGACGACCCGCCCCGCGGCTGCACCGTAGCAGTGATAGATGCGCGCCGAGAGGCGGGCAAAGCCCGAGTCCCCTGCGGCGAGCGCCGGCGGCGTGTAGTCGCAACTCGCTGCACCCGGCGCGGCGGCTTCGCCTGACGCCGTTTCGATGGATGCGGAGGCGGCGAGCTGCCGGAGCATCACGCGCACCGACTCGCGGTCTTCACCGCCGAAGCGCTCGTCGTCGAGCGCCTCCAGCGACTCGGTCAATCGTTCCCGTAGCGCCCGGTGCGCGCGCCGCATCTCGGGGAGGGAGACGCCGCGGGCGTTGCGCTCGGTTCCGCGGGCGTCGGTGACGTAGATCTGGAAGTAGAGGTCGCGGGTATCGGCATAGAGCGACTCGAGTCGTCCGAGCTGCTCGGCGGGGGTCCCGCCGATGGGGGGGACGGGGGATTGCACGCACCCGGGCACGCTGGCCGCTGCTGCGAGCGTCAAGGTCGTGACCAGCGCGTGGCGCAAGGCAAACCCTGCTCGACGCACCCGTCTCCATGCACCACTATCTTCCGACAGCCCCTTTCGCATCCAGGTCGCGCTCATGCCTTCGTATCGCGCTCCAGTCGATGACTTCCGGTTCATCCTGACGGAACTCTACGATGTCGCCCAGGTCCTTGCCTACAAGGAATACGCCGACGTCACCCCCGACCTGCTGCTCTCGGTGATCGAGGAAGCCGGGAAGTTCTGCGAAGAGGTGCTCTCGCCGATCAACGCGTCCGGCGACGCCGAAGGGTGCACCTGGGAGAACGGGGTGGTGCGCGCCCCCAAGGGGTTCAAGGAGGCGTACAAGCAATACGCCGACGGCGGGTGGATCGGGCTCGCTGCCGATCCTGAACACGGCGGGCAGGGGCTCCCCCTGACGTTGCGCTTCGTGGTGGACGAGATGGTGACCGGGTCGAACCTGTCGATTGCGATGTACCCGGGGCTGACGCAGGGGGCCTACGAGGCGATTCACGTCCACGGGAGCGAGGCGCTCAAGCAGCTGTACCTCCCGCGCCTGACGAGCGGCGAGTGGGCGGGGACGATGTGCCTCACCGAGGCGCACGCCGGGACCGACCTGGGGATCATCAGCACCAAGGCGCAGCAACTGGACGACGGCACGTATCGCGTGACGGGGCAGAAGATCTTCATCACCGCCGGCGAGCACGACCTCACCGAGAACATCGTGCACCTGGTGCTGGCCAAGCTTCCCGGCGCGGCCGCCGGGACGCGCGGGATCTCGATGTTCCTCGTCCCCAAGTTCATCCCCAACGCCGACGGTTCGTTAGGCGCGCGCAACGCGGTCACCTGCGGCTCCATCGAGCACAAGATGGGGATCAAGGGGTCGGCGACGTGCGTGCTCAACTTCGACGGGGCGGTGGGCTACCTCGTGGGCGAAGAGGGCAAGGGGATGCGCGGCATGTTCACCATGATGAACTCGGCGCGCCTTGGGGTCGGCATCCAGGGGTTGGGGCTGGCGACCAACTCGTACCACAACGCCGTCACGTATGCACGCGAGCGGCTGCAGGGGCGTTCTCTGTCCGGGGCCAAGAACCCCGAGGGGGCGGCCGATCCGATCCTGGTGCATGCCGAGACGCGGCGCGCGCTGCTGTCGATGCGGGCGTTCATTGAAGGGGCGCGGGCGCTGTCGACGTGGACGGGAATGCTCATCGACCAGGAGTTCCGCGACCCGGACGAGGCCAAGCGGAAGGAGGCGGGCGACCTGGTCGCCCTGCTGACGCCGATCATCAAGGCGCTCTTCACCGACCTGGGCTTCGACGCCACCAACACCGGGTTGCAGCTGTACGGCGGGCATGGCTACATCCGCGAGTGGGGGATGGAGCAGTTCGTGCGCGACGCGCGCATCGGGCAGATCTACGAGGGGACCAACCACGTGCAGGCGCTCGACCTGGTGGGGCGCAAGCTCCCCGAGGGGAACGGGCGGTTGCTGCAGCGCTTTGCGACCGTCGTCGCCGCCGAGCTCGAGGCGTCGGGGAAGGTGCCGGCGCTCGCCGCGCATGTGGGCGCGCTGGCCAAGGCAGCCGGGGCGCTGCAGAAGGCGACCGAGTTCATCGCCCAGCGCGCGGCCGGCAACCCCGATGAGGCGGGAGCGGCGGCCAACGACTACCTGCGGCTGTTCGGCTACGTGGCGTTAGGGCACCAGTGGCTGCGCACGGCGCGGGTGGCGAGCGAGAAGCTGGCGAACGGCGGGAGCTTTGCGCCGGCGCACTACGAAGCCAAGCTGGCCACGGCACGCTTCTACTTCGACCGGGTGATGCCGCAGACGTTGTCGCTCCATGCGGCGATCACTGCGGGGGCAGAGTCGGTGCTGGCGATGCCGTTGGAGTCGTTCTAGCGAGCGACGGCATGGGCGTCACGTCGTGCGGTGGCGCCTTGCGTACGCGTGGGCGGTTGGTGCTCAGCCTTCGACGCGAAACCAGCGCGGCTCGCCCCATCCCGACGTCACGCGTTCGTAGCGGACGTGGCCGCGCGCGTCGCGAAAGCGGTGCACGAAGTTCCCGTCGATTCTCACGGGACGTTCAGCCGTGAGCGTCGCGAGTTCGTCGGCCGAGGGCGCTGGGCACGGGATGAGGTGCGAGGGCATGCCGCAAGGTAGCGCAGCTCGCCTACGCCGCGCGGGTCTCGTGTAAACCGAGCAGCGCTTGGACGCGCGTCCTATGCATGATGCGCAGGCACCCGTGCCATTCGTGGGCCCTTGGGCATACCACGGCTTGCGGCCCACGCGTCCCGCGGAGTAGCGTCTCCCTCGCGTCACTCCCCCTCATCGCGCCGCAGGGCGCAGGCGTCTCCATGCGTAGTTTCGTCGTCGCGATCGTCGTGCTCGGGCTCTTTTCGTACTGGCGTTGGCGCACCAAGTGGCGTCACGCGAGCGCCGAGGCGCTCCCCGCCACGTCAGGGGGCGGCGGCACGCGTGTGCTGGTCGACGACGCAGGGATCGCGATCGACGCCGGTGGTCCGCCGCTGCGCCTGGCGTGGGACAACGTGGGGCGCGTGCATATCGAAAGCGTCGAGGGTGGGCTCAACGCCGATGCGGTGACCTGGGTACTCACGCCGGCCACGGGCGGCGCGCCGGTGCGCGTGGCGCAGACGGCGACCGGGGCCGACGCGATGATCGCGCGGCTGCAGCAGCTCCCGGGCTTTCGTTACGAGCCGATGATCCAGAGCATGATCACCACCGACGCAACGGAGTTCCTGGTGTGGGAGCGGTAGGGGACGAACGCGGCGTTAGGCGCGCGCGAGACTGACCCGGCTACTTCCCCTTCTTGAACGCCGTGGCGGCGGGCGGGGTCGCCTTGGCGAGGGCCGCCGCCTTCTCGTTCTGCTTGTGCGTCGATTCCTGCTGCTTCTGCCGCTGCTTGGCCTTGGGTGACTTGTCGCCCATGGGACACCACCTGTGTGCGCGAACGCGAAGGCGAGGGGAGATGCCCTGAGTGCATCCCTCGCCTGAACTGCAAGCTACTCGCGGGACCGATCGGCGGTCGACGATCACAGCGCCGACCTGAGCGCGACGCTAACATGCGAGGAGCCGGTGTAACGTCGTCTCCTCGCTCCTGGGCGGTCCGTGTGCGCTTTCCCGCTGAACTCGATTCGCCGACCCTCGCCGCCATGGTCCTTCGCGTCGCCCAGCATTCCGCGTGGGATCCACGTCCCATGGAGCTCCATCGGCGGGACACCGAGCGCTGGGCCGAGCAGAACCGCTATGCCGCGGTGTTGGCCGCCTCGGGAATCCTGCGCGCGGTGGGGCAGGTCGACGTGCTGTCGTTGACGCTCTCACTCTCATCGGCGAAGCTGCTCAACCCCGCCAACACGAGAGGACGCGCCTTGCGTGCTCGGCTGGTCAACGCCGTGCGCCAGCACGTGCCGGCGACGTGCGATGCCGTGCTCGAGCGTCTCGCGCTCGCCGTCACGCCGCCGCTCGCGCTCGAGTGAGCGCGGGCGTGCTGCGCGGTGCCTAACGGCCGGTAGCAACGCACGCGGGAAGCGTGGCGATGTGCCCCGCTTCCCGCGAAGGACGAGTTGGTGTGCGGATGATGACCGCGATCGCACCGAGGGTCGGCGGCGTTGTGCCGGTGCCGCCGACCACTCGTGTGACGAACGCTAGTCCCGGTACGGATCCCACTCGTTGGCCCCCGCCATCACCACGATGAGCGGACGCAGCGAGTGCAACACCTCCACCGTCCCGCGCTGCGCGGCGAGCACCTGCGGCAGGCGTCGATAGGCCTGCGGCGCCTCGTCCAGCCCGCCTCCGCGCAGGACGACGCCACGCTCGTCGAGCCAGCTGTGCATCATCTCGCGGCTGATCGCCCCTTCGCGGATCACGTACCCCGTCTTGCGGTGCACCTTGCCCGCCGCAGCCGACCGCGACATCACGCGCCCCGCGCCGTGCACGGTGGAGAAGAGCGACGCCGCGCGCAGGTCGACGTCCGCGTGCGACGGCGCCTGGAGCGCCCCCCGCACGATGACGGCGTTGTCGCCCATCGAGCCACCCACGAAGCCCTGCTGCCCGGGGAAGGCAGGGGTCGCCCCCTTTCGCACGACCACCAGCTCCTCGCCGCTGTGCACCTCCTTCCATGCGAAGTTGTGATGGTTGTGCACCCGCTCCACCTCCTGTGCGCCGAGCAGCGAAACGACCTTGCGCGCCACCCATTCGCGCCCGGCATAGGCATACGTGCCGGCGAGCGACATGAGCGACCAGTAGGCATCGCCTAACGGGGTCGACAGGTCGAGCAGCACCTCCACCTCGGGCGCCTTTTCTCCCCACGGCAGGTTCTGCCCCAAGGCCAGGAAGTTGGACGCCACGGTGTGGCCGAAGCCGCGCGAGCCGAAGTGCACGCCGACCCACAGCGTCCCCGACTCGTCGGCCAGGAGGTCGACGTAGTGGTTCCCCGACCCCACGGTTCCGAGCTGCGAGCGCGCCTTGGTGCGCAGCGTGTCGCGATGCGCTACCGGGATGGCGCGCCACGCGGGATCCTCGAAGAGCGGATGGTCGACGGGGGCGTCGTCGGCGCGGTTCTTCCGCCCCACCCCGAACGAGAGCACGTCGGCGATCTCGTCGGCGATGTTGCCCACGATGCGCGTGCGCTCCTCTCCCTCGCCGAGGATGGACTCGTCGAGGTCGGTGCGGATGGCGGCGTTGCCGCAGGCGATGTCGAAGCCGACGCCAACGACCGACACCTGGTTGCGATAGGCGGCGACACCGCCGATGGGCATCACATAGCCCGGATGGCCATCGGCCATCAGCGCCGCACGCTCGGCGCGCGACGCCACGTCCTGCAGCTGACGGATCGTCAGTTCGTCGTGTTCGCCAAAGATCATGGTCATGGTGCGTTCCTGATTGGCGGCGAGGAGCAGGACCCGCCACGGGGTCCTACTCGTCGCCGGAATTGTTGAGTTGTTCGTCGTTCGCCCGGTCCTCGCGGAAGAGCGCGAGGGCGAGCGCCGACTCGGACAGGCGGCTGACCGGGCCGGAGTCGAAGATCTCGAGGATCGCCCGCGTGCGCAGGCGCACGAGCGACCCGTGCAGATCGACAAACTCCACCCAGCGTGGTGCCCACCACTGGTCGAGACGCGCCGTGAGGCGCGCCCCTTCGGCCCGGGTGAGCATGAAGCGGCAATTGTCGGTGCGGACCACCACGAACTCCATCGCGCCGGAGCGCGGGGCGTTGCGGCTGGTGGTGATGCTGCGGTTGTTGTTGGCCATGTGCGGTCCACGCCGCGGCCCTGGTGGAGGGTCGCGCCGCGCTCGTCGTGAAGATGAAAAAACCCCATCCGGCGGCCGCGCGGATGGGGTGCGATTCATCGTCTCGACGGTGCCGTCATCTGGCTCGTCGGACTCCGCGCTCCACACCACGCCTCGCCGTGCATGCACTCCGTTGCACGCCGCAACTTGCCCGGGATTGTCCGAGCGATTTCACGTGCGGTGCGCAGAGACTCTGGAGCGTTGGCATGTGCGGACTCCTGGAACACGAGGTGACGAGGGGAGAGACTTCCGCTCTCTCCCGCGCGTCACAATCTCGGTTGCACGTCGTTTGGTGGCAAGGGCGAGTTGCAGGCAGGGGACGTTCGTCCTACTGCGCCACCCGTGGCGCCGGCATCGCCTTGCGCGGCAGCTTCTCGTCGCGCATCGACGCGTTGTAGGCAAACCAGGCGACCACGGTGGCCATCTGCATCATGTCGCCGCGCTGCACGCGATCCACCACGTCCATGTTGGAGTGATGCGTGCGCGAGTTGTACTCGAGGCGCTCCTGGATGAACTGGAACCCCGGGATCCCCGCGGCATCGAAGGGGAGGTGGTCGGTGCTCGACACGTTGCGCGGCCCGAGCGTGGTCACGCCGAGGTCGGCCAGCGGGGTGATCCACTGCTGAAAGACGGGCTGCACGCCGAAGTTCTGCTGGAACCAGATCCCGCGAATCTTCCCGGTGCCGTTGTCGATGTTGAAGTAGGCCGAGTGCTTCGCATGCTCGGGCTTGAGCGTCGCGCCATCGGCGATGTGCTGCTTGACGTATTCGCGCGATCCCAGCAGCCCCTGCTCTTCGGCGCCCCAGAGCCCGATGCGAATCGTGCGGCGCGGCTGCACGCCTAACGTCTTGAGGATGCGCAGCGCCTCCATCATGGCCGCCGAGCCGGTGGCGTTGTCGGTGGCGCCGGTCCCGGCGTGCCACGAGTCGAAGTGCCCGCCGATCAGGACGATCTCGTCCTTGAGCTTGGGGTCGGTGCCGGGGATCTCGGCGATGATGTTGAAGCCGTTGGGCGTCGCCCCCTCGTCGTGGAACTTCACGCGCAGGTCGAGTTCGACCTTGACCGGGACTCCCCGCTGGAGGATGCGGATCATCCGGTTGTAGTGCTCGACGGCCAGCGTGACCTGCGGTGGCATGACGGCGCTGGCGTCGCGGCTCCCGGCGCTCCCCACGAAGATCGTCCCGCCGTCGACACGCTGCGTCTGCCACGACATGTCGCTCCCGCCGGCCGACATGTCCGAGTCGGCGCCACGATCGAGGACCGCGATGACCCCTTCGTCGACGTAGAACTTGTTGAGCTGCGCCGCCGAGACCGCCGGTTGCGTGAAGCGCGGCGTCCCGCCAGCTGCAGGGATCGGCGTCGTCTCCGCCTCCTTGACCTCCTTGTCTCCCATCTTGAGGACGATGTCGCCCTCCAGCATGCGCACCACACGCTCCGTCTGCGGGAGGACGATCTTCCCCTTGAGCTTTCCGCGGTACTTCTCGAAGTCGGCCGGCGCATTGATCATGACCTGCATCACCTCGCCGCTGACCACGCCGCCAGTGCCTGGCGACCACGCCTTGGGGTAGCCGATGAGCGGCTGGATGGTCGGCTCGATCATGTGGGCGCTGAAGCGCTCCAGCGACCAACCGCGCCCGAAGCTCCACGGCTCGTAGTGGACGTTGGACATCCCCCACTTCTTGAGCGTCTCGATGGTCCAGTCGCCGGCCGCCTTGAAGCCCGGGCTCCCCGTTAGGCGCGGCCCCTTCACGTCGGCCAGCCACGAGACAATGTCCATTACCTGCGAGCGCTGCATCCCCTCGTCGCGGATGCGCCCGAGCATCTGGTAGTCGAGGCGCTCGGGCTGCTGCGCGGCCAGCGGAGACACGGCAGCCAGGAGGAAGGCAGCGAGGGGAAAGGTGCGACGTGCGATGGGGCGCATGCGGGGCTCCGGCAACCGGATGGAGGGACGTCGTCGTGCAGGGCGCGGCAGAACGCCCGGCGAGGGCGTAGAATTCTCGCCCATGACGACATACGATGCCGACGCGATCGTCGTTGGGGGAGGGCTGGCCGGGCTCACGGCCACCGCGGAGCTGGCCGAGGCCGGAAAGCGGGTCATTCTGCTCGATCAGGAACCCGAGGCGTCGCTCGGTGGGCAGGCCTTCTGGTCGTTCGGGGGGCTCTTCTTCGTCAACTCACCGGAACAGCGGCGGCTCGGGATCCGCGACTCGCGCGACCTCGCCCTCCAGGACTGGCTTGGCTCCGCGGGGTTCGACCGCCCGGAGGACGCCTGGCCCCGCCGGTGGGCCGAGGCGTACGTCGACTTCGCCGCGGGGGAAAAGCGGGCGTGGCTGCGAGCGATGGGGCACCGGATCTTCCCCGTGGTCGGGTGGGCGGAACGTGGCGGGAACCTGGCGACCGAGCATGGCAACTCGGTTCCGCGCTTCCATATCACGTGGGGGACGGGCCCGGGGTTGCTCGAGCCCTTCGAGCGCCGGGTGCGCGCGGCGGTGGCCGCAGGCAAGGTGACGCTCTGCTTCCGCCACCGGGTCACGGCGCTCAACCGCAGCGGCGGCGTGATCAACGGCGTGCACGGCGAGCGACTCGAACCCAGCGGTGTCGCGCGCGGCGAAGCCTCGTCGCGCCTTCCGGTTGGCGACTTCTCCTTCTATGCGCCGGCGGTGATCGTGACGTCGGGGGGGATCGGGGGGAACCACGCACTCGTCAGGCAGTCGTGGCCCACCCGGCTCGGCGACCCGCCGGAACGGATGGTGTCGGGAGTGCCCGCGCACGTGGATGGGTTGATGCTCGGCGTGGCCGAGGCGGCGGGAGCGCGCCTCATCAACCGCGACCGCATGTGGCACTACGTGGAAGGGGTGACCAACTGGAACCCCATCTGGCCCATGCACGGGATCCGCATCCTCCCCGGTCCGTCGTCGGTCTGGCTCGACGCCTGCGGGCGACGGCTCCCGGTCCCGCTCTTTCCGGGCTTCGACACGATGGCGACGCTCACCTACCTCCGGCGCATCGGCTACGACTGGTCGTGGTTCGTGCTGACCAAGAAGGTGATCGAGCGCGAGTTCGCGCTGTCGGGGTCAGAGCAGAACCCCGACCTCACGAATCGCGACTGGCGCCAGGTGCTGGGGCGCGCGCGCGGCGGGGTGCCGGCGCCGGTGCAGGCGTTCATGGACAAGGGGGAGGACTTCATCGTCGAACGGACCGTGGGGGCGCTGGCGCGGCGGATGAACGAGGTCGCCTGCGAGTCGTTGATCGATGCCGGCGAGCTGCAACGGGTGCTGGAGGCGCGCGACCGTGAGGTGGCGCATCGGTTCTCGAAGGACGCGCAGGTAGCCGCCATCCGCTCGGCGCGTGAATACATCGGCGACCGGTTGATCCGCACCGCCAAGCCGCACCGCTTCCTCGATCCCGCGGCCGGGCCGTTGATCGCGGTGCGCCTGAGCGTGCTGACGCGCAAGACGTTAGGCGGGCTGGAGACCGACCTGTCGGGGCGGGTGCTGGTGGAGAGCGGCGAGCCGTTAGGCGGCCTGTACGCGGCCGGCGAAGCCGCGGGGTTCGGCGGCGGCGGGATGCACGGGTACCGCTCGCTGGAAGGGACGTTCCTGGGGGGGTGCCTGTTTTCGGGACGGGTGGCGGGGCGGGCGGTGGCGAAGGCGGTTTAGCCGACGGTCTTCGCAACGTCCGGGTACTTCTCCGCCAGCGGAAAGTCACTCCCCTGCATGTCGCGCACGACCCACTGCGCCACCCGCGTCCGGATCTCGGCCGGGACGTTCTTGTAGCGATCGGCCGACCCGGAGACGAACAGCTCGGCGTTCGTCTGCAGGATGTGCGGCGGATGCATCTCGAAGTTGTCCTGGTGCTCCTGCATGTAGGCGAAGCCGCACTTGTGCACCACGGCCTTGAGTTCATCTGCATTGAGCGGGGGGACGCCGAGGAAGGCGGCGACCTGCTGCACGACCGCGCCGAGGTCCTTCTTCATGTCCTCGAAATACACGAACAGGACGTGGTCGGGTGACTGCTTCGCGCGCGTCCACCATCCCTTCACGTGGTCGGTCCAGGTGCCCCACCACATGTGCGCGGGCGAGGTGAACCAGGCCTCGAAGGCCGGGAGGTCGGGGGACATGCCGCCCACGTTGGTGTCGACGAAGTCGATGCAGCTGGCGAAGCACGACACCGGGTGTCGCGCCACGTAGATGTACTTCGCCTTGGCATCAAAGGGGCAGAGCGACGCAGGAAGATGCGTCTTGATGATGCGCGTCGGGCGTTCGGTGCCGATGAGCGGTGCCTGATCGATGGGGACGCTCTTCCGTCCCTCGATCCACGGCGAGATGGCATACATCGCGCCGCCAGTCTCGACGAGGTCGCCCTTGCCGCGCTTGAGCACCTCGTAGACGACGTTCTGCATCCACGTGGTCCCGCACTTCATCTGCGTGACCACGAAGACGTCCTCGGCTCTCGGCTGGTAGGCCGCCGCCTTGGCGAACGAGTCCGCGCTGCAGCTCCCGCCGGGGCCTGCGACCCCCTGGTGGGTGATGTGCGACTTGGCGAAGTCGAGCTTGGTGAACTTCGCGTTGAACTGGATCAGCGGGCGCAGGCGACGCGCGTGCGCGCGGAGCGTGTCCTTGAAGGCGTTGCGCCCGGCGAGCGGGAGCCCGTAGTAGGCCAGCCCGACCGTCTGTTCGTCCTCCCACTTGAGGACCGTGGCCAGGTACATCGTATAGCCGATGTAGCCGACGACGACGGCGCCGAGGAGCCAGAACAGGAGGGACATGGAAGCGGACGGGAGACGGGAGACGGGAGACGGGAGTTGAGCCGTCGGTGGGGTGCAGGACTGCGCGCCTTCTGAGCCAGAAACGTACCAACCAGCTTTTGGGTAACGGAGCGGAGCTCGCCCCGGACCGCTCCTGCGGCCGCCTCCCCATCGCTCCGGTGTCTCGCCCTACTTGTACGACATCCCGGCGAGGCCCAGTTGACGGCGCAGGAGGGAGAGCTGCCCGAGGTGATAGGCGTCGTGCTGAACCAGGAAGGCGATGACCCCCAGCACGGTCTTGTCGCTGATCGGGAAGCGCATGGTGGACGGCGCGTCGAGCTGCTCGGGGGTGAGCGACTCGAGCGCGGCCCGCAGAGCCGCCGAGACGGTGGCCCAGGCGGCGCGCGTCGCATCGAGCGGGAGCGGACCCTTCACGTCCTCCAGCGTCTTGGCCCCCGCGAGCGCCGGGGCGAGCGGGTTGTCGACGGTCTGTCCAAGCACCTTGAGGGCAAAGAACCGCGAATCGGCCATGTGGGCCGCGACGAAGGCCACATGGTTGGTCCCGTCCACCACACGCGTGGCCGCCTGCTCGTCGGAGAGCCCGTCCAGGCAGTTGCCGAAGAGGTGCGTGTTGAGGTCGAGAATGGCGGCGAGGGGGGTAAGGCGGGGATCCATGACTTGAGACGGGAGACGGGAGACGGGAGACGGGAGACGGGAGGTTCGATGGCGCGCTGGGCTGAGTGCTGCTGCAAGGCTCGTGGTTCAGCCCTCGTCGTTCAAGCTTCTCGGGAAGTCGTCCTTGAGCAACCGCGAGAGGGCCCGATCGGCGAGGATGCGCCCCTCGTTCTGGCAGCGGGCGCAGTAGTTGGTCTCGTTGTCGGCGTAGCGAATGCGCTGTACCGGGGCGCCACAGTCGGGGCACGGCTGGCCAAAGCGCCCGTGCACCGCCATCCCCTCGCGAAAGGCGGTGACCGTCTCGGGAAAGCCCGCCCCCACCTCATCGCGCGTGCGCTGGGTCCACTCCGTGAGAACGGCGACCGTCGCCAGGCGCAAGCGCTCGATGCTCTCGTCGTCCAGCCGCGAGGTGAGGAGGAGCGGGGAGAGGCGGGCGCGGTGGAGGACTTCGTCGGAAAAGGCGTTGCCGATCCCGCTGAACAGTCGGGGATCGGTAAGCGAGCGCTTGAGCGTGTGATTCTCGCGCCGCAGCCGCTCGGCGAAGGCGGCGTGCGTGGCCTCGAGCGGCTCGAGGCCGCCTCGGTCGATGGCGGCGAGCGCGGCCTCCCCCTGCACCAGGGTGAGCGAGGCGCGGCGCTTGGTCCCGGCCTCGGTGAGGATCAGGACCCCATTCGGGAAGTCGAAGTAGGCAATCCCCAGTTTGGCCGGGACCTTGCCACCGACCGCGCGCCAGCGCAGGCGCCCCGCGATCATCAGGTGCACGACGAGGAAGAGCCCATCGCCGAAGTCGAGGATGATGCGCTTGCCCATGCGACGCACGTCCACGACGGGACGACCGACGATCGCGTCGATGGGCGGGGTGACCGAGCGGAGGAGGAACGGATTCGACAGGCGCACACGCTCCAGCGTCCGCCCGACCACGTGGCGGCGCAGCGCTTCGCAGTACACCACGATGTCCGGTAGTTCGGGCACGTCAACGCCGGCAGACGGGAAGGAGCGAGCGACGCGAGCACCCCTGCGACCGTCGGGGGCCCGTGCACTGCGGAAGACGCGCAAGAGCGGCAGGCGGGCTGGATGGGTGCGCTGCGGCCATCCCGATACCTTACTCTCTCGCCGTCTTCCTCAACATCGCTGCGGCATGTCGCTCCCACCACTCCCCATTCTCGAGGCGATTCCAGCGCTGCAGGGCGCGCTGGAGCGGCACTCGTGTGCGGTGCTGCAGGCGCCGCCGGGGGCCGGGAAGACGACCGTGGTGCCGCTGGCGCTGCGCGGCGCGGCGTGGTTGCAGGGGGCGAAGATCCTCATGCTGGAGCCGCGACGGCTCGCCGCCCGCGCCGCGGCGCATCGCATGGCGCAGCTGCTCGGCGAGCCGCTCGCCCACTCGGTCGGCTATCGCGTGCGGCGCGACACGCGCGTGGGAGCGAAGACCCAGATCGAGGTGGTCACCGAAGGGGTGCTGACCCGCATGCTCAACAGCGACCCGACGCTCGAGGGGGTCGGGCTGGTGATCTTCGACGAGTTCCACGAGCGCTCGCTGCACGCCGACCTTGGGCTCGCACTCGTCAGGCACTCGCAGCAGCTGGTGCGCGACGACCTGCGCATCCTCGTCATGTCGGCGACGCTCGACGGCGAGCCGATCGCGCGACTGCTCGGCGGGGCGCCGATCGTCACCAGCGCGGGGCGCATGTTCCCGGTGGAAGCGCGCTGGCTCCCGCGGCGCAGCGACCAGCGCGTCGAAGGGGCGATGGTGGCGGCGGTGCGGCTGGCGGTGCGCGAGACCGAGGGGGACATCCTCGCCTTCCTCCCCGGGCAGGGGGAGATTCATCGTGTCGCCGACGCGCTCGCCGAGTCGCCGTTAGGCAGCGGCGTGACGGTACATGCGCTGTACGGCAACCTCCCCTTCGAGCAACAGGACCGGGCCATCGCCCCCTCGCCGCCGGGGCACCGCAAGGTGGTGCTGGCGACGTCGATCGCCGAGTCGTCGCTCACGATCGAAGGGGTGCGCTGCGTGGTGGATAGCGGGCTGTCGCGCGTCGCACGCTTTTCGCCGGCGGTGGGGATGACGCGGCTCGAGACGGTGCGCGTGTCGCGCGCCTCGGCGGAGCAGCGCGCCGGGCGCGCCGGGCGGCTGGCGCCGGGGGTGGTCTATCGGCTGTGGGCGATGGAGGAGCACGCGGGGCTGGTGCCGTACACCGCCCCCGAGATTGCCGACGCCGACCTGGCGCCGCTGGCGCTCGAGCTTGCAGCTGCCGGCGTGCGCGACGTGGGCGAGCTGGCGTGGCTCGATGCCCCGCCCCCAGCGTCGCTCGCCCGCGCCCGGGAGCTGCTGCAGTGGCTCGGCGCGCTCGATGCCACCGGGGAGATCACGGCGCACGGGGCGCGCATGGCCCAGCTGGCGGCGCACCCGCGCGTGGCGCACATGCTGCTCTCGTCGCGCGAGGGGGGGAGCGGGGACGGGAGACGGGAGACGGGAGACGGGAGTGCGAGCCTGCGGCTCGCGTGCGACCTCGCCGCGTTGGTCGGGGAGCGCGACATCCTGCGCGCGGATGGTCCGCAGCACGATGCCGACCTGCGCACGCGCCTCGAGCTGTTGCGCGCGCTGCGTCGGCGCGAGCGCCTGCCGAGCGACGTCCACGGGATGCGCGTGATTCGTGATGCCGCGAGGCGCGCGCTCGACGAGGCGAACGCCTGGCGGCGCGAGTTGGGGGTCGACGTGCGGCGCGATGGTGGGTCGGGCGCGGCCGGTGCCGAGGATTCCCTGGACGATGCAGGGCGCGTGCTGGCGCTCGCGTACCCCGACCGTGTAGCCCAACGACGCGATGCCGGCGCCGGACGCTATCTCCTGCGCAACGGCACGGGGGCGATGCTGCGTGACTCGCCGGCGCTGGCCCAGGCCGAGTACGTGGTGGTGGCCGAGTCGGACGGGCGGCGCCCGGAGAGCGCGATCTACCTCGCCGCGCCACTCACGCTGGACGACGTGCGCCGCGACTTCGGCGACGACATCAGCATCGACGATCAGGTCGCCTGGGACGACGACGCGAAGGTGGTGCGCGCCGTGCGCGTGGAGCGGTTGGGCGCGATCACGCTGCGCGAGGTGGCGCTGCGCGACCCGTCTCCTCCCCTGCTGGCGCGCGCGCTCCTCGACGCCGTGCGGCGCTCATCGTTGCAGCTCCTCCCGTGGGGCGACGGTGCCCGGCGACTGCGCGAGCGTCTGGCCTTCGTGCACGCGCACGACGCCACGTGGCCCGACGTGGGCGACGCGGCGCTGCTGGCGTCGCTCGACGACTGGCTGGCGCCGCACCTGGAGGGGATGCGTCGCGCGAGCGACCTCGCCGCCCTCGACCTGTCGTCGCTCCTGCTGGGGCGCCTGAGCTGGCAGCAGCGGAGCGCGCTCGACACGCTGGCCCCGAGTCATCTCGAGGTCCCGACCGGGAGCCGGATCGCGGTGGACTACGGCGATCCGGCGTCGCCCGTGCTCGCCGTGCGGTTGCAGGAGATGTTCGGCTGCCGGGAGACGCCGCGCGTGTTGGGGGGGCGAATTCCCGTCACGTTGCACCTGCTCTCCCCCGCGCACCGTCCACTGCAGGTCACGCGCGACCTGGCTGGCTTCTGGCGCTCGTCGTACAAGGACGTGCAGAAGGAGATGAAGGGGCGGTACCCGCGGCACCCGTGGCCGGACGACCCGATGGCGGCAGAGCCGACGCGGCGGGCGAAGCCCAGGAGCTAGCCCAACGCGTCGGGCACGGACGTGCAAACGGCGCCTGACGGCGCCGTTTGCATGCAACGAGTCCATCCGCGCCACTCCACTACTGGATCACGATGTACCGCTCGAGCCGGGAGACTTCGCCCGGCTTCACGTACTTCCCCATCTCGCGCCGGAACTGCTCGACCGCCTTGTACGGGCGGTACTCCTTGAATTCCCGCAGCATGCGGTTGCCGAGTCCCGGGATGGTGAGCAGGTCTTCATCGCTCGCGGTGTTGAGGTCCATCGGCACGAAGACGTAGCCGGCCATGCGATCGACCTCCTCGGGCTTCACGTACTTCCCCATCTCGCGCTTGAACTGCGCCAGCGCCTTGTAGGGGCGGTACTCCTTGAACTCGCGCAGCATGCGGTTACCGATGCCGGGCACGGAGAGGATCTCCTCGTCGCTGGCCGTGTTGAGGTCGAGGTGCAGCCAGAGCTTGGCGTACGTCTGCGCCTGCTGCTCCTTGCTGAGCCCCGCGAGCACCGTCGTGAAGTCGGACGGGCGCAGGAAGGGGCGCTTGCCGATGATCGTCTTCGCCAGTTCCGGCGTGATGTTGGGGACCGCGGTGAGCTCAGCCTCGGTGGCGAGGTTGGGATCGAGCATCCCGGCGGTGCGCCCCACCTGCGCGCGGGCGCTGGTCGCGAGCGTTGCAGCGGCGAGGGCGGTGACGAGCGCGCCGGCGATCGTGCGGGTCAAGCGAGACATGCGACTCCTCCAGATTGGGTCAGGGACTCAAGGCGAACGGTGATCATCAGGGGTTTGGCGAGGCGGGTTGCGGATCAGGGGGCGTTAGGCACCCGCCCGAGCGCCGGATGTCGGTACGCCCAGGCGAGGCCGATGAGCCCGAGCTGTACCATCGCCCCCGGAGCGAGCGCCGGGGTCGCGCCGGTCATCACTTCGCGCCAGAGCGCCCACCCGGCGGCGCCGGGGCTCATCTCCAGCTCGAACTCCATGTTACCCGTCACATGGAAATAGACGCCAAGGACGCCGCTCACGATGCACAGCCACATCGCGGCGCGAAGGCCGCGAATGCTCGACGCCGAGCGCGTGGCCACGAACCACCCCTGCGTCCCGAGCACGAGCGCGAGCAGGACGAGTGGCCCATACTGCCGCCAATCCTCGAAGTGCCCCAGCAGGAGCAGCTCGCCCTCGGTCCCCACCGCCCCGACGGCGAGCGTGGCGAAGAGGATGCGTCGTAAGGTGGCGATCGTTTCGTCGGTCATGGGCGCGTGCGGGGAGTCTGTGGCGTCCTCTGCGAGATGAGACGTCGACACTCGGGAAATGTAAGAGCTACCGTCGCCCGCTCGCCGCCGACCGGGAGCCATCGACTATTCGCGGGAGGGCTTCTAGACTGGTCGTGACTCCCTCATCCGGGCACGAGCATGGCGTTGGTACAACGGGACTACATCCTGCGCATGATCGAGCGCATCGCCGCCGCGATCGCGCGCATCCTCAAGCGCAAGTCCGACGGCGACCTGATGGGGGCGCGTCAGGAGGTCCATCAGGCCACCGTGGAGCTGCTGGGCCCCGCCTCGGCGATGGCGATGATGGTCGACTCGCGCACCGCCGCCAACCTCGTGAGCGATCCGCGACGGCTGCGGCTGTGGGCGCGCCTGCTCGAGGAGGAGAGCGCGATCCTGCGCGAGATGCAGCATGACAAGGAGGCCGCCGCCGTCGACCGGCGCATCGTCGAGCTCCTCCTCGAGGCGTGGAGCCGCGAGAAGGAGTGGGACGAGGAGATCCACGGCGTCTTTGCCGCGGCGCGCGCGCGCGGCGGGGCCGCCGCCATCGACGCCGGCTTCAAGGCGGCGTTGACGGCGTGGGAAGGCGAGCAGCGTTAGGCGCTACGGCGCGTCGCTCGCCACCTTCTCGGTGAGGCGCGCGACCCCTGGCTTCTGCGTCTTTTGCAGCCGCCGGGCCACCGCCTCGGTCTTGCGCATCACCCGCAGGAGGTTCCCCCCCATGATCTTCTTCGCATCGGCGTCCGAGTAGCCGCGCCGCAGCAGCTCGGCCACCAGGTTGGGGAACTTCGAGATGTCCTCCAGCCCCGTGGGGTGCTGCTCGATGGCGCCCAGGTCCGCGCCGATCCCCACGTGGTCGACGCCGATGAACTTCACGATGTAGTCGATGTGGTCGACGTAGCGTTCGAGCGTGGTGGGGGGGACGCTGTTGATATAGGCGCCGAAGGCCGAGTCGGCCTTGGCGGGTTCGGCAGCGAACTGGACGCGCAGCTTGCGCTCCACCTCGAAGACGTTGCGCATGAGGCGCGCGCCGGTCGAGTCGACGAAGGCCGGGTAGGCGTTCACCATCACCACGCCATCCTTCTTCTTCACGAGCGTCAGGATCGAGTCGGGGACGTTGCGCGGGTGGTCGGCCAGCGCGCGCACCGACGAGTGCGAGAAGAAGAGCGGCGCCTCACTCAAGCGCGCCACGTCGCTCATCACGCCGTCGGACACGTGCGAGATGTCGACCATCATCCCCAGCCGGTTCATCTCCTTCACCACCTCCTCGCCAAAGGGGCTCAACCCGCCGTGGCGCGGCGCATCGGTGGAGGCGTCGGCCCAGGCGGTCGTCGACCCGTGCGTGAGGGTCATGTAACGCACGCCCAGCCGGTACACATCACGCAGCATCCCTAACGAGTTGTCGATCGCGTGCCCGCCTTCGATGCCGATGAGCGAGGCGATCTTTCCCGTGCGGTGGATGCGCACGATGTCGTCGGCCGTGGTGGCGTAACGCAGGCGCGGCGAGCGAGCGATCATCCGGTGGACCATGTCGATCTCCTCGAGCACCATCGTCCCCGCTCCTTTCCCCTCGTACCCGGACGGGACGTACGCGGCCCAGAACTGCCCCCCCACCATCCCCTTCACCGCTCGCGGCAGGTCGGTGTCGAGGTCGGGGAGCCCCTTGTCGGGATCGTAGCGCTCGAGATCGAACCCCGACCTGAGGCGCGACATCTCGGGGAGGTCGTTGTGCGTGTCGATGAACGGCGCCTCGCGCATGAGGCGCCGGGCGCGCGCGAGGTACGCGTCACGCGGTGCCTGGGCCGCGATGCAGGGCGCCGCGAGCAGCGACGAAAGGGCGACGGCGAGGAGCGGGCGCATGGCAGCGAGGGGCGAAGTGGGATCGGGCGGGCGCACGGTGCGTAAAGAATGGGGCTCGCCGCACGCCGCTGTCCATGCTCGCGATCTCGCGATGCGCACCACAGCCAGCACAATGGCCAGCACGCTGGCCAGCACGCGCCACTCATCAAGGTGTCGCTGCCGTCCACCGGGCGATTCACCCTGAAGGCCAAGGTCACCGGCGTCAGGTATTGCGTCGACCCCTGGGGCCCGAGGAGACGTGCGAACAAGTGGAGGAACGGCAGATGGGGGGAGCGCTCCGCACCTAACGCGCGCCGCGCCCTTCCCCTCGCCCGAACCCCGTGACGATCGCCACCGCGATCGCAAGCACCAACGCCCACGCGTACGTGTTCATCATCCCGATCGCGAGCGGCGCCACGCGCGGCATGCCAAAGTCGGCCCCCGACGCGCTGGCGCTCGAGGCGAGGATCGTGGGCAGGAAGTACGGCAAGAGAAACGGGTACGTGCACACCGTCATGTCGAGCAGGTTGGCCCGGCGATAGGGGCTCAACGCCGCCCGCTCCCCGAGCTCGCGGGCGAAGGCGCCGACGGTGAGGATGGCCACCACCGAGTGTGTCGTCAGGAGCACCGCAGCCGAGACCGCGGTCACGATCCACACCTCGGCGCGCCGTGGCGAAACGGTGGTCGTGCGCGCCCAGGTGAGGACCCCTTCCACCGAACTCGACGCCTGCAGCGCCCCCACGAGGCCAATGAGCAGGATCGTGAAGATCGAGACGCCGAGCCCGCGCGAGATGCCATCGATGATGAGCCCCTTGGCCCCGAAGGCAGCGGCATCGATGTACAGCACCCGGGCCGGCGCGATGAGGCCGAGGGCCATGCCCAGCCCCAGGGCGAGGACGATCCCGGCGAACAGCCCCTCGAGCAGGTGGCGCCGCCGCACCAGCATCGTGATGACCACGAGCGGCACGAGGAGCATGGGGAGGGCGGCACCACCCGCCGCACCACCCGCCGCACCAGTCGCCGCACCGAGCGGATCGCCCGCGGCCCCCGGCGTGAGCGCACCTAACGAGGGGGCGCCGCGCAGGGCCAGCACCACGCTGGCCACGAGGGCCAGCGCCCCGGCCGGGATGACGTACTTGAGGCGCGCTCGCACCGTACCGGGAACGTCGGTGAGCTGCGAGCCGGCGCTGGCGATCGAGGTGTCCGAGACCGGTGAGATTGAGTCGCCGAACGTCGCCCCCGCCAGGATCGCCCCCATCAACACCGCAGGCGGTGCCGCCAGCGCGCCCCCCGCGGGATAGAGGAGCGGCCCGGCCAGCATGATCGTCCCGAAGCTCGTCCCGGTGGAGGTGGACACTACGCAGCAGATCAGGAACGCCGCCCCGACGTACGCCGCCCCCGTCAGATGCAGCGAGCGCGCCCCCCACACCAGCGCCTGGACGAACCCCGACTCGTTGAGCACGACGCCCAGCACCCCGCTCAGGAGCCAGGCCATGATCATCAGCATGACCACCGGCTGCGCCATCGCGGCAATCACCGTCTCGCTGTACTGCGTGCGGTCGCGCGCCAGGGCGAGCCCCAGCGCGAGCGCTGCCAGGAGGATGGGCCAGAACCCTTTTTCGTCCGGCGCCCCCGACAGCGCCAACCAGGCGACGCCGGCGAGGAAGAGGACGAACGGGGCGAGCGCGCCAGCCAGGCGGCCGTGGAATTCGAGGGGGGGACGCACGGGCGTTATCATACAGCGCGCCCCAACCCCGGGAAGGAGCCTGCATGGAACCCGCGACATCCCACGCCGACGATCGCTTCACGCTGTACGACCTGCGCGTGGAGGTCATCGCCACCGAGCGACCGATGGTGTGCAACCATCGCGCGGGTGACTGGTTCGAGCTCTCCGGCGAGAACCTCCGCTTCCCCGACGGGCAGTCCTTCCCGATCTACTCGCTGGCCGGAATCCTCCCCATCCTCCCGGCCAAGCAGCGCGAGACGCATCCCGCCGATTGGATGACGACCGACACCGACATCGCCTGTGTCGATCCCCACTGCGGCGCGCGTTTCCGCATCACCCGCATCGGCACGCGCACCTTTCGGCACGGCGACGTCACCGTGGTCCCGATGGCGACCTCGGACGCCGGCACCCCAGAGGCGAACGCGCGATGAGCCCGCACTCCGCCACACACATCGACCTCGCCCCTAGCTATCGCATCTCGCGCCTCATCAAGGGCGGATGGCAGCTGGCGGGGGGGCACGGTACGATCGATCGCGCCCAGGCCATCGCCGACATGCAGGCCTTTGCCGAAGCGGGGATCACCACCTTCGACTGCGCCGACATCTACACCGGCGTCGAGGAGCTCATCGGCGAATTCCTGCGCCAGTGGCGCCCGGGGCACCAGCGCGCCGGCGAGCAGCTGCGCGTGCACACCAAGTTCGTCCCCGACCTGGGGGCGCTCGCTTCGCTCACCGCGCACGACATCCGCCGCATCATCGACCGCTCGCGCGAGCGTCTGGGCGTGCGCGCCCTCGACCTCGTGCAGTTCCACTGGTGGGATTACGACATCCCGGGACTCCTCGACACGGCGCGCTACCTCGATGCGCTGCGCCAGGAGGGGAAGATCCGCCACCTCGCCGTGACCAACTTCGACAGCGTGCACCTGCGGGCGTTGCTCGAGGGCGGGGTCCCGATCGTCTCGCACCAGCTGCAGTACTCGCTCCTCGACCGGCGCGCCGCCGGGACGATGACGGCGCTCTGCCGAGCCCACGGCGTGGGGATGCTCGCCTTCGGCTCACTCGCGGGCGGCTTTCTCTCGGAGAAGTGGCTCGGCGTCGAGGAACCGTCCGAACCGCTGGAGAACCGCTCGCTCACCAAGTACAAGCTCATCATCGAGGAGTTCGGGGGGTGGGCGCTCTTCCAGGAGCTGCTGCGGGCGCTCGACGCGATCGCGCGGCAGCACCAGGTGCGCATCGGGACGGTCGCGATCCGCTGGGTGCTCGACCAGCCAGGGGTCGCAGCCGCCATCATCGGCGCGCGCCACGCCGGGCACCTTGGCGCGACGCGCGCCGCCCTGTCGTTGCAGCTCACGGACGACGATCGCCGCTCACTCGACGCCGTCCTGGCGCGTGCCAGCGGCCCCACGGGCGAGGTCTACCACCTGGAGCGCGACCGCACCGGGCGCCACGGGCGCATCATGCGGTACAACCTCAGCACGGCGCACTGAGCGACCGGAGGGCGCGGCCGGCTCGCGGCCGTGGCGCGCTGCGGAGGGCCACGCACGCCGCGTCGCGAACTCGTCCCCCGTCCCCCACCACCTGACTCCAAACAGCGCCACCCAGCGCCACCCAGCGACACCCCACAGTAACCGACAGTCAGCGCCGAACGAGCCGGCCGTCGTCCGGCACGTCCAGCATCAGACGGGGCCGGCTCGCGATTGTGGGGCGCCAGACGCGCTCCGCGGAACCAACGCCCCCCGAAACGGGTCGCAAGGAGCGTCCTGACTGGCATCGTAGTGCAGGCGACGACCGTCGCCGCCCCCCCGCACGGCTGGCGGATCGCCGGATGCCCTCTACAATCAAGCACATGACCAGACGCCTCCTCGCGATCGCACTCGCGGGACTCTCCCTCGGCTGTGCGCAGGACCCCGTGATTCCCACGATCGGCGAAGAGCCCATCGTCCTCTCGCTCGGGTTCAGCACCAAGACCTTTCGCGTCGGCAAGCCCGACACCATCAGCGTGATTGCCACGAGCGCCCTCACCAGCGCCGCACTCGTGGCCTACGGCACCGACTGTCGCTTCCTGGTGACCATTCGATCGGCGACCGGGCAGGTCGTCGTTCCACCGAACGGACAACGGCTCTGTATCCCGCTCGTCAGCCCGGTGGTCGACACCTTTCCGCCCAACGGCGTCATCACGCGCAGGTTCGTGTGGACCGGCCGCTCCGACTTCGTCCCGAGCGGGACCACGACCACGGTGCTTCCGGCCGGGACGTACTACATCTCCGCTGCCATCAACGCCCTCAACTACACGACCATCGCCCCGGCGGTAAAGGTCGACCTCCTCGCCCAATGACCAACCTCTCACGTCACCTCGGTACCGTCGCCGTCCTCTCGCTCGTCGTCAGCTCCGGCGCCGTCGCGCAGGCCAAGGGAGGCACCGACGACGCCCACTGGGCCAAGGTGCGCCGCGTCCTGCGCACCACACCGCTCGTCGACGGGCACAACGACCTCCCGTGGTACATTCGCGAAGAGGTGAAGACCGCTCCGCGCGACGTGGAGGCGTACGACCTGCGCACGCGCACCTCGGGGAACACCGACATCGCCCGCCTCAAGCAGGGAATGGTCGGCGGTCAGTTCTGGTCGGTCTACATCCCGGGCGAGGTCAAGGACTCGGGCTACGCGCGCATCCAGCTCGAGCAGATCGACATCGCCAAGCGCATTATCGCCAAGTACCCCGACGCCTTCAGCCTCTCGCTCACCGCCGCCGACGTGCGCCGCGCCAAGGCGGCCGGCAAGGTCGGCTCGCTCCTGGGCATGGAAGGCGGGCACGCCCTCGAAAACTCGTTAGGTGCCCTGCGCGCCTACTACGACCTCGGCGCGCGCTACCTCACGCTCACGCACAACGTCACGCTCGACTGGGCCGACGCGGCGCAGGACAAGCTCCTGCACGGCGGGCTCACAAAGTTCGGCGAGGAAGTCGTCCGCGAGATGAACCGCCTGGGGATGCTCGTCGACCTCTCGCACGTCTCCCCCGGCACGATGAGCGATGCGCTCAACGTGACCGAGTCGCCGGTGATCTTCTCGCACTCCGCGGCGCGCGCGCTGGTCGACGTGCCGCGCAACGTCCCCGACTCCATCCTCCAGCGCCTCCCGAAGAACGGCGGCGTGGTGATGGTCGCCTTCGTCCCCGGCTTCACCTCCAACAAGGTGGTGGCGTGGAAGCAGGCACAGGGCGAGCAGGCCGAGGCCGCCCTCAAGCGCCACGCGGGAGACAGTGCCGCGGCGAGGCGTGACCTGAAGGAGTGGGAACGCACGCACCCGTTCGTGAACGCCACCATTGCCGACGTCGCCGACCACATCGAGCACATCCGCAAGGTGGCCAGCGTGAACAACGTCGGACTCGGCAGCGACTACGACGGCACCGGGAACGAACTCCCTGACGGGCTGGGCGATGTCTCCACCTTCCCCGCCTTGCTCGTCGAGCTCTCCAAGCGCGGCTGGAGCGAGAGCGACCTGCGCAAGGTTGCGGGGGAGAACGTGCTCCGCGTGATGTCGGAGAATGAACGCATCGCCGCGAAGCTGCGTCGGCAGCGCCCCGCGTCCACCAAGACGATCGAGGAGCTCGACGGACCGCGCCCGAAGATGTAGGCGAAGGGTCCGATGGGAGGCGCGCCGCCGCGCGCCGTACGAACGACGGGGGCCCCGGTGCATCGCGCACCGGGGCCCCCGTGGCATTCGGTCGATCAACGCGTCAGCGCGCGGCGAAGACGAGCGAGAAGCGCCCGCCACTGGTGCGCCCCTCACCATCGATGGTCGAGAAGCTGCGTCCTTCGCGGCGGATCGTGAGGCGCCCGCTCGCCACCCGGTCGTTGATGCGCCGAATGTCGAACTCGACGCGCCCGCCGGTCGACGTCCAGCGCCCCTCGATGCTCACGCGCTCGCGTCGCGACTCGAGCAGGAGTCGCCCGCTGCGGTCGTCGTCGAGTTCGACGCGCGCCCGTGTGATCTCCAGGGTCGGCCCCACATCCTGCGCCAGCGTCCCACGCCCACGTTCGTCGCCGTCGAGGGCACTCGCGCCCCCGAACGGCCCCTCACCGCCGCCGAGGCCCGGGCGATAGTCGTTAGGCAATCCGCGCCCGCGGAACTCGAGCGTCCATGCGCCGCGCTCCCCCGAGCCGTCGCCGTCGATGCGCTGCACCTCGTCGGCGTCGCGCAACACCAGCGTGAGCGTCCCCGACGCGGTGTAGCCGAAGATCGCGCTCACGCTCACCTCCACGCGTCGCTCCTGCACGCGGCGCACGCGGCCGCGGATCTCCCCCTTGGTGGGCTCGTCCACGTCGAGCACCACTTCGCCCCCCGTCCCGATCCGGGCGCGCACGATCGAGAAGGCCCCCCCGCGCACCCCCGACATGCGCGCGAAGCCATCGCCCACGGCGCGCGAGTCGAGATTGCGATACACCTGCGATCCTGCCCCGGCACTCCAGCTGTCGAGACGCCCGGGACGCCCGGGACGATCCGGACGGTCGGGACGATCGCCCTCGTCGATCACGGTGCGGTCCTCGACCTCCAGACGGGAGACCCCCGCACGACCGCTCCACGACAGCGAGAGTCGCTGCGGAATCATCGCGTCACGATCCGCATAGGCCAACATCCCTTCGCCACGCACGGCGCCCCCCTCGGCCTCGCGCAACTCGATGCGGTCGACGTTCCCCATCCCCTGTCGGCGCCACGTCCCGCGCAGCACGACCGTGGAGTTGCGCAGCACCACGGTCGCCGCAAAGTCCGCGTTGCGGCGCAGCGTCAGTCGCACCTCACGTACGTCGCGCGTGTTTCCGCGCTCACCCTCGAGCGTCCCGCGCCCGGAGAGCGTCGGGTTGCGCTCCTGCGCCTGCCCGCTCGTCGCCACAAGGCTGGTCGCCATCACCAGTGCCGACCGCCCGGCCATCGCTCGCATCACGGAACTCCGCATCGTCAGCTCCAAAGCCGTGAACCGTCCGAGACATCCCATGCCATCGTACCGCGCGTCGCGCGATGCGGTTCCGATGTTCCCCCGTTGTTCCCCCGTGCGCAATGGATGCGCATGTTTGCACCACGCGCGCCCATCTTAGCGCCTTCGAGCCTTCCTGTCTTCCACTCGCGTTTCGTGCCCGCTCCTCCGCGTCCCACCAACCAGGCCATCGCGCAGGCATCGATAGGGGGTGCGGTCTTCTCCGCCCTCCCCGACTTCCTGCTGTCGGCCGTGTGCCTGTACACCTGGCTCCACCCGATGACGTTCGACCCGCAGCTGGTGAAGCGCCTCACCGTGCTCACGCTGCTCGAATTCGTCATCGTGCATTCGGCGCCATTCACGGGGTTGGTGGCCCTCTCCGAGCTCAAGACGATCCTGAAGACGGCGGCGCTCGTCGGCCTTGGCGCATTCTACATGCTCTTTGCGTGGGGCTTCTCCGTCGGCTTCGACTCCAACTGGCCGGCGATCGCCTTCTTCGCCCTCATGCTCAATCGCCTGCTCCCCGTGCTGCTGGGGGCGGTCCCCAGCAGCGCACAGAAGACCTTCATGGCGACCTGCTGGGGACTCGGCGTCGTTGCGTATCTCGGGACCATCTTCGCCGCGGCGCTACTCCCCATTCCGGCACTCGGCATCACCGCCGACGTCATCGCGGCGCAACACTTCACCTCCGGGGGCATGTGGCCCGAACAACCGTATCGCGCGCTCTTCATGGGGACCGTGTACTTCGCGCTGGTGGGGACGTGGGAGATCGTGGGGATGGCGGCCATCGTCCGACGTTCGACACGCCACGCGCGCGCCCCGCACTGACGTCACGCATCGTGCGCGCGCGTGGCACGCGTACCGCGTCACGCATGCGGCGTCAGTTCCTCGCCGGCGTCACGTGTGCCCTCGCGCTCGCCGCCTGCGAGCGTCCTCCCCAGGCCACAACTCCCACGCGCCCCACGCTCGAGGCACTCTTCGCGCGCTTTGCCGCTGCCGGCATGCCAGGGGCGAGCGTCCTCGTCGTGCGACACGATTCCGTGCTGGTACGGGAATCGTTCGGCTTGTCCGACGTCGAGGGCAACGTCGCGGCGACGCCGGCGACCAACTATCGCCTCGCGTCGCTCACCAAGCAGTTCACCGCGACGGCGATCCTCCTGCTCGCGCGGGACGGCGCGCTGTCGCTCGACGACGCAGTGCGTGATCGCCTCCCCGAGCTCCCCGCGTACGCGCGTGATGTCACCATCCGCCACCTGCTGACGCACACCTCGGGACTGTGGGACTACGAGGCGTTCGTCCCCGATTCGCAGGTGCGCCAGGTGCACGATGCCGATGCGCTCACCCTCGTGAGCACGCGTGCCGAGAGCCTGTACTTCGCGCCGGGGACATCGTGGCGTTACTCGAATACCGGGTACGCGCTTCTCGCCCTCATCGCCGAGCGCGTCAGTGGCCAGCGCTTCGCCGACCTGGTGCGCGAACGGATCTTCGTCCCGCTGGAGATGCGCGACACCTACGCCCACGAGGAAGGGCGCACCGACATTCCGCGCCGGGCGTGGGGATACACGGTGCACGGTGATTCCGTCACGCGCACCGACCAGAGCAACACCTCGGCGGTCCTGGGCGATGGCGGCATCTACTCGTCGATCGACGATCTCGCGCGCTGGGACGCGTCGCTCCGGCGTGCACCGCTGGTGGGCGACTCACTCTGGCAGCAGGCGACGACGGCGTTCGTCCTGGGCAACGGGACGCCGACGGAGTACGGCTTCGGGTGGTTCGTGGAACGCTACAAGGGACATGCCCGCCTGCGACATCACGGGGAGACGCGTGGTTTCACCAACGCGATCTCGCGGTTCCCCGACGATGGACTGACGATCATCGTCCTCACGAATCGCACCGGCTCGGCCCCGTGGGAGATCGCCGATGCGCTCGCCGACCTCTACCTCTCCCCCTAGAAAACCGTCACCTGCAACGCTCCCGCCGGGGGAAGGATGTGGCGTCGGCCCGATGAGGCGACGGGGTCGCACGTAGCGGAACAGCACTGAGCGGAACGGCACGCAGACACCGGCGGTCATTCTCGCACGGAGTTGGTAGCCACCTCCCCGATTCGTCCGTGCTCGGTATGCGATCAGCATGCGATCGGCACACGATCGATGCGCGAGCGCAGTGCGACGCGCCGATCACGATGGGGGTCGAGGGGAACTCGCCGATGGGGGAGGGTGGGCGCGAGATCGCAGGATGGACTCGCGCAATTGCGCGGCGCGTCTTACAATTACGCAGGCGGAGAAGTCAACCGCCCGAACGAACGTATGCGGCACCAGGGTCTCCGGGGATCCTGGTGCCGCGTCGTTTCCGGGACCCCCGTCAGCAGCAAACAGGTGCCTAACGTCGATTTCCCTAGGGAAAATGGCGCCTAACGCCGCCCGGCGATGTGCGATGCACGGCGTCCGGCGAGCCCCCCCGTGCGGTCGCTATCCACCCACCGTGGTCCTTCCGGCGTGTGGTCGTCGCCCCCGGTCGCGCCCCCTCGGCAGCGCCGGACGGAGGTGTCGACCGAACTTTTTTTCGGACGGCGGGCGGCGCCGCTCCCCGAATCGCTCGAGGTTGTGCCACTCGGAGAGACGCGCTGCGGCGCGCTCGCAGTGCCGATCGGGTGGGGGACGGACAATGGAAAGGCGGGACCACCGCACACCCGCAGGTTGCTATCGGCGCGCATGCGGACGGCAGCGTACGCATCCAGCGAACGCATGCCGCGCGATGACACGCCGCTGGCGCATCGACCTCAGCGCGCACGGGTGGGCGAACGTCGCGTACGTCTCGACCGCGCGTCGCGTTGTTCACCACCGTGCCCACTCGAGAGCGGTGCACGGGTGCGCGCGCCCTCACCTCGCGACGCCGTAGGCGTCGCGCGATGTCGAGCGCCATGGTGCACCCTCGGCGCCGCACCGCCTCTCAGCACAACCGAATCGCGCCGGGAAAAGGAACAGCGGGGCCAGGCTCCCCCGCCTGGACCCCGCCGTGGTTCGCCAAGCTGACCTGGGTTAGGCCGTCTCGTCGCCCCTGGTGCGGCGACGACGCCGCGCCATCGCCCCGCCGATGCCGGCGAGGCCGCTCCCGAGCAGGATCATCGTCGCGGGCTCCGGCGTCACGCTCGAGCGCAGCTCGAAGTTGTCGTGCACCGCGAGGACCGGGTCGTTGTTGAAGCCGAGGGTGACGTTGTCGGCAAAGGCCTTGTACGCGTGCGGCCAGTTGCTCCCCACCCCGATCCCGATGCCGTAGACCACCGCATCGCCTAACGAGTAGCAATTGGTGCCATTCCCCCACGCCGACGGCGAGGCCGTCTTGAGCGGAATCCCCGGCGTGATCCCCGGCGGGTTGCTGCAGTCGTCGATCGTGTACCCTTCGCCCGTCACGAAGCGCCAGAACATCTGGTTCGTGGCGTTCTCCGAAATCCACTGGTTGGTCGGGGCCGGCTGCGCCAGCGTGTACCAGCGCTCCCACACCAGCTCGCTGTACACCGGCGCGCCGATCGACCCGCTGCGCACGTACAGGCGCAACGCGGGCGACTGCGCCTCCCACGGCGCGTCCCCCGTTTGCCCCATCGCCACGCGGTACCAGTCAAAGCCGACCTGCGTCAGCTGCGAGAGCTGCCCCCACCCCTGCGTGGTCGCCGGGTTGCCCGAAAAGAGGTTGAACCACCCCCAATCGGCGAGGTTGCCGCTCACGGAAAGCTCCAGCGACCCGTTGCCGTTGCGCGGGTTCGTCCCCGTGATCTGAGAAGCGCCACCCGAACCGCGAACATCGCTGACCCACGGACCGCCCGGATACACCGTTCGCTGCGCCTCGACCCCGACCGGGATCGACACCAGCAGCGCCACCGCGGCCACTGCACCCCGCAGGGTGCGCGTCATCGTACGCATGGAAGCTCCTTCGAAGTCCTGCTCGACAGGGCGCCGTCCGGCACCCTGCAACTCGGCTCAGTCGCTCGACCCGGCATTTCATGACGGGCGATTGGTGAGCTACGTCACAATCCAACATAGGCAAGCCGTATGCCTCGGCTGTCCAGAAGGCTCCCCCCTCTATTGAAAGGGGGCCCCGACAGCGACGCGGGTGGATGGCCGGACCGGCAGGATCCACAAGACGTTGCCTGTGAACGACTTGGGTAATCGAGGCGCCGCGTCCGCTCCCCGCATGCGACCGCCGATCGGCTCAGGTCGTCTTCGGCCCGCGCGACGTCGACCGCTGCTCGCGGTCCACAAATCAGACGCGCGTGGGATTTCCGCCGCGAGTCTGCGGCACTCGACGGCGCCGGGAACGACTACCCGACGCGCCCGCCGTGTCTGGCCGAGATGGCACCGAAGACCTGGACCCCCTGGCGAAGGAGCACCGTATCGGCGGCGACCGACGCCGGCGTCGTCGGCCCGCCGATCCAGCTCCCGGCGCCGATCGCCACGTCGCGCTCGACCGCGAGCGAGCCGCGCACATGGCAGCGCTGCCCCAGCGTCGCCCCGCGTCGGCAGACCACCGTCCCATCGATGACCACGTCGTCGCCGATCACGCAGTCGCCGTGGACCTTCACGCTCCCGCCAATGCGCGCGCCATCCCCGACGACCAATGCACCGGAGACCACCAGGGCGCCGCTGACCGTCCCGCCGGCCGGGAGAGTATAGTCACCGGCAATGCGCGTGTAGCCTCGCTCGCGTGTGGCCCCCGCCGGGAGCTTCGCCGTTCCGCTGATGACCGGCGGGAGGATCGGCGGATCTTCGAGAGATCCACCGACCGTGCCATCGGTCGTTCCGTCGGCGGCGGGCGCATCGGTCGCGGGCGCGACGGTCGCGATGCGCGCGGCGCGAATGCGCGAGAAGGTGACGTTCGGGGCGAGCAGCATGCGCCCCAGCGCCGACGCGCGACCGTGCACGATGCTGCCGGCGCCGAGTGAGAGGTCGCCCGCCGCGTGGACCCAACGCAGCACCTCCGACCCCTCGCCCAGCGAGACGTCGCCCTCCCCGAGCAAGGCGCGATAGACGGCATCGCGCCCGCCATGCATGGGGCCGCGTGCGAGGAACTCGAGCAGGAAGGTCTCGCCGCCCCGCAGGGTGAGGGGACCGTCGGCGATGACGATGCGGGGCACCGAGCCATCGGCATGCGCCACGTCCCGCAGGCTCGCGCCGTCTCCCGTCAGCTGCACATAGGGGGACCCGTCGCCGAGCGTCCCGACCCTGGTCGACGCGGCGACGGCGGTGCTCCCCCCCTCGCGCGTCGCCGCCCCGGCCGCGATGGCGTCGGCCGGCAGATGCCGCGCGAGATAGTCGCGGAAACCATCCGCAAAGACGGTGAGGTCTCCCGCATCGTGCCCCACCGCGTTCAGCGGCTCGGCGTCGGTGGGGCGGAGCAGCTCGCGGAGTGCGGGAATGAGCGGCAGGAGTACCCAGGCGGCGGTCGCCGCCAGCAGCAGGAGGAAGGGGGTGACGCTCATGCCTCGCCCCCGTCGGCGTGCGTCGCCGCGCCAGTCCCCGCGCCGCCGGATTGCGGCTGGCGATACCGCTCGGTCTTGTCCCAGCGCTTGGCCGAGCGCCACCCCAAGCCGCCCCCGACGAACTGCTTGATCGTCTCCTGCGACACCGCCATGAGCGAGACGAGGAAGCCGAAGAAGAGGAACGGGAGCAGGCGCACCCGGTTGCGCGACCCGTCGAGTCGCGTCGCGGTGGCCACCTCGAAGAAGGCCGCGAAGTTCCCCAGCGTGCTGAAGGCGGAGACGATGAGCACCATGAAGATGCTCGACGACGGCTGGTAGCCCAGGTAATACAGGACGAGCGCCAGCATCCAGCCCAGCAGGAGGATCGGCCCCACCGCGAACACCCCTAACAACAACGTGCCGTCCAACACCTGGAGCCACGACAGGTGCCCGGGGTGCGCGAGCAGCTTGTTGACGTAGCGCGTGAGCGCCTGGTTGTGGCCGTGCGTCCAGCGCCGGATCTGCCGGATGCGCGTGGGCCAGTTCTCGGGGACCTCTTCGTAGCACTCCGAGCGATTCTGGTACACGACCTCCCACCCGCGCAGCAGGAGGCGGAAGGTCATGTCAGTGTCTTCGGCCAGCGTGTCGGTGCGCCATCCGCCAACGCTCGACAGCGCCTCGCGCCGCACCCCGCCCACGGTGCCGCCGTACTGCGGCACCAACCCCATGTTCATGCGGGCCTGCTGGTCCACCTGGTACCCGCCAGCCCGCTCGAGGTCGAGCAACCGCGTGAGGAGCGAGCGCGAGACGTTCTGCGGCACGACGCGCCCCATCACCGCCCCCACCTCGGGGTCGAAGAACGGCGCAACGAGCTGCTTGAGGAGCTTGGGGCCCGGGATGTAGTCGGCATCGAAGACGAGATGCACCTCGCTCCCCACGCGGGCACTCGCCTCCGCGAGCGCCGCCGCCTTTCCCGGCATGCCGCCGGTGCGCCACACCGGCTTGATCAACGCGGGATAGCGTGCCGCGTAGTCGCGCAGGATCGCGCCCGTGGCGTCGGTCGACCGGTCGTCGATCGGGATGATCGTCAGGCGGTCGCGCGGATAGTCGGCGGCCAGCAACGCCTCGATCGACCCGGTGATGACCTGCTGCTCGTTGTGACAGGGAATGAAGACCGTCACCGGGGGCCACTCGGCCACGGTGATGTCCACATACGGCTGCCGGTGCCGCCCGAAGAGGCGGCTGAAGGTGAAGACGTAGTGGCGCACCGTGTACACCACCAGGATGGCCACCACGACCCAGAGCAGCGCGATGAGGATGGTGACGATCATCGCGCCCCTCCCTCGGCGTTCGCCCCTCGCCGGCCCTGGCCACCGCGCAGCGCCGGCGTCGCGCGCGCCGCGTCAGGCCAACTCATCCCCCAGCCGTAGAAGGCCACGAAGACGAAGACTTCAATCAAGAGCCCCCACAGGAAGAACATTGTAGGGAGCGCCAGGAGCGACAGGTGGTACACCACATAGCTGTGCAGCGCCACCTGCAGCGGGAGCAGGACCGCCATGTGCCCCACGACCATCGCCGTCAGCAGCACCTTGCGCCACACGGCGATGTCGAACGGGTAGAACGTGAGCCCCAGCACCAGCGGCACCAGGACGAGCACGGCGCACCCCGCCTGCAGGAAGCCCAGCGTGTACTGCGGCAAGGCGTACGGAAAGCTGTCGGGGCGAATCGCGAAGTAGAGGATGCTCGACAGCTGGATGAGCGTGGCGAATCGCAGGTAGTAGCGCAGCGGCATCAGGCGCACCGGCAGCACGAGCGAGACCGCCAGCACCAACGCGCAGATCCCCCCGACGGCCCAGTAGTGCCAGACACCCGGCAGCGGCGCCGGCGTGGTGACGTGCGGGACGTAGAAGCCGAACAGCGCGCTCGGCGTCGCGCTGGCAAAGCCGATCGGGCCGGGGAGGCCGAGCCAGGGGATGAGGCGCTCGAGCGCGAGACGCCACACCTCGCCTAACGGTTGAAGGGAGAGCGCCACCAGCGCCGACAGGAGCACTGGCACCACCACCATGCTGAGCACGCGCGAGGGGGTGAGGCGCCCACTGACCATCGCGCGATGCTCGCCGATGACCCCTCCGCGCGACCCGCGGGCGCGCAGCTCCCCCAGCAACCGCCCGCGCCCGTCGTTGGACGGGGCCAAGGCGGCCAGCTCGCGTGGCGTGCGGCTACCAGTGCGCGAAGACGCCAAGCGTCACCCCCGTGCGCCGGTAGAACGGATTCTGGTAGTGCTCGCCCTGCAGCAGCACGCCTCCGTACGGCCCCAGCCACTGCCGCCACGAGGCCGCCCCTTCGTGGCTGGTGAAGCGTCGCACCGCGGCGTCGGCGCCGAGCAGCTGGAACCCCTCGCGCCCGGACGATCCCCGCAGCACCACGACCGCCTTGCCTTGCCTGCCTAACGTGATGGCGGCGTTGCCGCGCGCCGCATCCACGTCGCCGGGGGTGCTGCGCGTGACGCGCACCCCACCCTCGGCCACCACCAGCGGCGAGAGGTAGGCGGTGAGGGCGCCAAAGCCGCCCACATCACGATAGCCCAGCTTGGCGTCGACGACGGTGGTACCGAGCGTGGTGACGAGTGCTCGACGCCTCCCCCACTTGGTGGAGAGCGAGGCATCGAGGCGAAGGTCGGGGAGGACGAAGTCGCCCGAGCCACCCCCCACGCCGAGGTAGCTGTAGACGCGCTCACCCCAGACGTGCTGGTTGGCCGCGCTGACGTACGTCCCGGCGTCGCCGAACGCCGAGCGCTGGAGGACCTCGACGAACCACGTGTCGCGCGTGCCAGCGGGGACCGACAGCCGCAATCCGACGCTCCGCCAGTCGCCATATCCGCCAGACACCTGGTGCCGGTCGGCGAAGAGGTCGGCGCGACGATCGAGGGAGGGGGTCGCGGAGCCCTGCGCCGGCAACGGCGCCCCCGCCAGCGTGGCCACCACGCCTGAGACAACCGCCAGCCGCACAAGCGCCCGTTGCAGCAGGGCTCGCCGCGAGACAACGGTTGGAGCAGCGACCGTGCGCGGCCGCTGGCGATGGCGGCCGCGCTCCAGGGTCATGGCTCGACGACTCGCCGCGTGGGGAGGAGCGCTGGCCCCTCCTGTACCGGGAGCCCCCCGGCGTGCTTGGGGGCTCGACGCATCAGCGTTTGCACGATGCGCTGCGCCGCCATCCCGTCGCCGAACGGGTTCTCCCCGGACGTCATCGCCTCGATCTCGCGGTAGTCGTCGAGCAGGAGCGTCGCCGCGTCCACGATCGCCAGCGTGTCGGTCCCCACCACACGACCGAAGCCCGCGTCCACGACCTCGGGACGCTCCGTGTTCTTGCGGAGAATGAGGACCGGCTTTCCCAGCGACGGGCATTCTTCCTGGATCCCCCCCGAATCCGTCATCGCGAACTCCGAGCGGCGCAGCAGCTCCAGCAGGTCCGCGTAGCCTAACGGGTCCAGCAGCTCGACGCGAGGCATCCCCGACAGCTCGTCGAACACCACGTCGCGCACGTGCGGGTTCAGGTGCACGGGAAAGACGAAATGCGTGTCGGTGTGCATGGTGGCCAGCTCGCCCAGCGCTCGGCAGATGTTGGCCAGCGGCTCTCCCAGGTTCTCCCGGCGGTGCACGGTGCACAGGACGAAGCGCCGCTTCTCCCACGGGAGATCATTGAGGCGTGAATCGTCAAACGACGCCTTGCGGGGCATGCGCCGCAACGCGTCGACGATCGTGTTGCCGGTGACGAAGATGCGCTCGTCGGGGACCCCCTCGCGCCGCAGGTTCTCGCGCGCCGTCTCGGTGGGGGCGAAGTGCAGGTCGGCGACCACCGACGCCAACCGGCGGTTGAGTTCCTCGGGGAATGGGTTGCGCAGGTTCCCCGACCGCAGCCCGGCCTCGACGTGCCCGACAGGAATGCCGAGGTAGTGCGCGGCGAGCGCAGCGCACAACACCGTCGTCGTATCGCCCTGCACCAGGACCACGTCGGGGCGCAGTTCGGAGAAGCACGACGACAGCGCGAGCATGGCGCGCGCGGTGAAGTCCGCCAGCGCTTGCTTGGTCGACATCAGCCCGAGGTCCACGTGCGGCTTGATGCCGAAGGCATCGAGCGCCTGCGAGAGCATCTCGCGGTGCTGCGCCGTGGTGACGACGACGGTCTCGACGACCTGGCGGTGCTGCGCGAGTTCGAGGATGACCGGGGCCATCTTGATGGCCTCGGGGCGCGTCCCGACGATCACGCAGACGCGATACTTGCCGCCATGGCCGATGGCCGACAGCTCGCGTGGGGTATGCCGATCGCCCACGCGCCGACTCATCGGCGGGGTACGACGATGCGATTCGCCCGTCGCCATGAATTCGCTCATCCCTGAGGTGCTGAAGTCGGCCGCAGGCGGAGGGCGCCACACGCCGTCCACCGCGACACCAGTCGCCCCCTTACCCGTTGCCGCTATTGAAGTTGCGACCAAGGGCAGGCTCTGCCTTGAACAGACAGTTAAGCGAGGTGGGAGGCAACAAACGGCAGCGGCGCCCCATCGACCATCCGTCGAGCCCCGATCGACGCGCTGCACACGCCCCGGCACCGGGTGCGCGAAGTTACCGCGGCCGGCACCGCGGGGCCACGCCCGAAGTGCCGGCCGCTTGTCAGGCCTGTCGTATGGCGGGGAGGAAACCGCTCGCTACATCGGCGACCAGTGCGCCGCGAACGCCGCCCCCTGCGGATCGGTCGCCATGAAGATCCGCCCGCCCGGAATGTCCATCGGGGGCTGGATGATCGTCCCGCCCAGCTCCGCCACCTTGGCCGCCGCGGCGTCGAGGTCCGGGACACGCACGTAGTACATCCAGGACGGTGGCATCGGCATCGACTCGTGGATGTTGTACATCCCCCCCATCATCTCGTCGTTCCGCGCGAAGACCCGGTACGTGCCGAGGGGGCCCATGTCCATGTCGTTGCTCAGCGTCCACCCGAAGAGCTTTCCATAGAAGTCGAGCGCAGCATCGATGTCAGTCGTCGCCAGTTCGACCCATGAAAATTCGCCCAGCTCGGCCGGTCCCTCATGGCCCGGCGCCTCGGCCTCTGCCTGAAAGACCGAGAAGGTCGCCCCAGACGGATCCTGCAGAATCGCAAACCGGCCGACCGTCGGAATGGGACTCGGCGGCATCAGCACCTTTCCGCCGATCGTCGGCGCCAGGGCGACGGTGGCCTCGATGTCCGGGGTCCCGATGTGCCCCATCCAGTGCGGCGGGATCCCCTCCGGTGTCTTGGGCCCGATCCCGCCGATCGGCTTCCCGTTCGCCGTCCACATCGTGTAGACCGACTCCGGTGGCCCCCATCCCTCGGTCCCCCAGCCAGCGACCGCCTGATAGAAGGCCTGGGCGCCCGCGGCGTCGGAGGTCATGAGATCGTACCAGACAAAGCGGCCGCGATACGACGGGTTGGTCGACATGAAACACCTCTCGTGAGACAGGAGAAAGTCGTGGCCCTGCGACCGCAGGGAGGAGACGGCGGACGGGTGGGACAGGCGGAGGAACGAGCAGACGTGCGCGACCTGCGTCGTTCCGCGGGGCGACGAAACTGCCGTTCACCCACGGCGTTGTCGATGTCGGAGGGACGAATCGAGGGTTACGCGACGCCTGCCATGCTCCATTAGGCGCCGGCCGCCACCACCATTTTGTGCGTGGTGGTGCCTGCCTCGCCAACCAACCCCGCCCCCGGTAGCTTGCGCTGCAGGGTGATGGAGGGCGCGCTCGCGCCCCCTCCACGCCGGTCTCCTTCCTGCGTTCGCAGGAACTGGCTGTCTCCCGTCTCCCGTCCTGATCTTGTCTCCTGCGCGCGTCCCGGCCGACCTCACTCGCGGCTACATCATCCCCATCGGTGGGCGGATCGGCGATTCCGACATCCTCACGCATTTCGTTCACCTCTGCGGTGGGCGTCAGGCGCGAATCGCGATCCTCCCCACGGCGTCGTCCGAGTCGTCCACCGGACGCGACTACGAGAAGCTCTTCCTCAAGCTCGGCGCCCGCGACGCCAAGGCCGTCGCCATCGAACGGCGGAGCGATGCCGACGACGAGGATTTCCTCGAGGTGCTCGAGCGCGCCGACGGCGTCTTTCTCACCGGCGGCAACCAGCTCAAGCTCTCGACCACCCTGGGCGGTACTCCGGTCGCCAAGCTGCTCCGGCGGCGCAACGCCTCCGGACAGCACGTCGCGGGGACGTCGGCTGGCGCCGCCTTTCTCTCCGAGCACATGATCGCCTTCGGCGAGGAAGGACCGACCCCGAAGGTCGGGATGGCGACGCTGGCCCCCGGGCTCGGCCTCACCAATCGCGTCGTGATCGACCAGCACTTCCGGCAGCGCGACCGCCTCGGGCGCCTCCTGATGGCGCTCGCGCTCAACCCGTTCGCCGTCGGCCTCGGCCTCGACGAAGACACCGCGGCGTTCATCGGTCCCGACGAGGTGATCGAGATCCGCGGCTCCGGCGGGATCACCTGCATCGACCCCTCGCGCGTGGAATACTCGAGCGCCGACCACACCGACCGCGGGCAGCCGATATCGCTCGTGGGTGTGCAGCTCCACATCCTCACGCACGGCGCCACGTACAACCTCCACACGCGCAAGGCGAGCGTCGAAAGCCTGCAGCCGTCGGAGTAGCCGTCGTCGTCGACCTGATCCGGCGCGCGTCGCCCTAACGAGAAGGGAAGCGGGGGAACGAGAGCAGAGGTTGCGACGCTCGCCCTCCCCGCCTCCCGTCTCCTGTCTCCCGTCTCCCGTCCCATGCGCATCTCAGACCGCCGCACCTTCGTCGGCCCCAGCATCTACGCCCACTTCCCGGTCATTCGCCTCGAAGTCGACCTGGGCGACGTCGAGCACTGGCCGACCATGCGACTCGGCCAGGGCTTCATCGACGCCCTCGTCGAGCGCCTCCCGGGGCTGCACGAGCATGGGTGCAGCTACGGCGAAGCGGGGGGGTTCATCCGGCGCATGTCCGAGGATGAGGGGACGTGGCTCGGTCACGTGCTCGAGCACGTCGCCATCGAGCTGCAGAACATCGCCGGCGAGGACGTCACCTTCGGGAAGACGCGCTCCATCGACGACCGCCCCGGCGTCTATGACGTCGTCTTCGAATACGAGCAGGCTGAGGTGGGGAACGAGGCCGCCGACCTGGCGCTGGCACTGCTGCACTCGTTGCTCCCGACGGAGTTGCGCCCGCGGGACTTCGACGCAGCGTGGAACTGGGAGACGGCGCGCGACGAGTACATCCGCTACGCGCAGCGCCGCGCGTTAGGCCCCTCCACCGCGTCCATCGTGCATGAGGCCGCACGCCGCGGCATCCCGTGGATCCGCCTCAACGACTTCTCCCTCATCCAGCTCGGCTACGGGAAGTACCAGAAGCGCATCCAGGCCACCGTCACGTCGCAGACGTCGCACATTGCCGTCGAGCTGGCCTCGGACAAGGAGGAGACCAACCGCATCCTCTCCTCGTTAGGATTGCCGGTGCCGCAGCAGCGCCTGGTGCAGAGTGAGGACGGCGCCGTGCAGGCCGCACGCCGCATCGGCTATCCGGTGGTGGTCAAGCCCTACAACGCCAACCACGGGCGCGGCGTCTCGATCTTCCTGCAGGACGAGGAGTCGGTGCGCACCGCCTTCCAGAAGGCCAAGGAACACTCGCGCTCCGTCCTGGTCGAGTCGTTCATCACCGGCGCCGACCATCGCATGCTGGTGATCAACGGCGAGCTCGTGGCCGCCTCGAAGCGCATGCCCGGACACGTGGTGGGCGACGGCGTGCAGAACATCGAGCAGCTGGTGGCCGAGGTGAATGCCGACCCGCGGCGCGGCATCGGGCACGAAAAGGTGCTCACGCGCATCGAGATCGACCACGAGGCCACGCGCCTGCTCGACACCAAGTCGTACTCCCGCTTCTCGGTCCCGCCAGCCGGCGAGGTGGTGATGTTGCGCCTGACGGCCAACCTCTCCACCGGCGGCACCGCCGCTGACGTCACCGACCAGGTGCACCCCGACAACGTCGAGATGGCAGTGCGGGCGATCAAGGCGATCGGGCTCGACGTCGGCGGCGTCGACTTCCTCACCCCCGACATCACCAAGTCGTACAAGGACATTGGCGGCGCCATCTGCGAGGTCAATGCCGCCCCGGGCTATCGCATGCACATGGCCCCCAGCGAAGGCAAGCCGCGCGACGTGGCCGGCAAGACGGTCGACATGCTCTTCCCCGCCGGCTCGCCCTCGCTCATCCCCATCGCCGCCGTCACCGGGACCAACGGCAAGACGACGACGGCGCGCATGCTCGCCCACATCCACAAACTCGCCGGGCGTTGCGTCGGCCTCACCAGCACCGACGGCGTCTACGTTGACGGGCAGCGCACCGTCGCCGGCGACATGACCGGCCCCGTGGCGACACGCATGGTACTCAGCGACCCCTCGGTCGACGTCGCCGTGCTCGAGGTTGCACGTGGCGGCCTGCTGCGCGCCGGCATGGGGGTGCGCCATGTCGACGTCGGCGCCGTGCTCAACGTGCAGAGCGATCACCTCGGGCTGCGCGGCATCCAGACGCTCGACGAACTCGCCGAGGTCAAGCGCATCATCGCCGAGGTCGCGCGCGACACCGCAGTGCTCAACGCCGACGACCCGCGCGTGTTGCGCATGGCCGCCTACACCGAGGCCAAGTCGGTCTGCTATGTGACGATGAACCCGCAGCACGAACTCGTACGCGAGCACATCCGCGCCGGTGGACGCGCCATCGCGCTCGAGGCGGGGATCAACGGGCAGATGATCACGCTCTACGACCGGGGCGCGCACATCCCGCTGCTCTGGACGCACCTCATCCCCGCCACGATGGAAGGGAAGGCGACGTTCAACGTGCAGAACGCGATGTTCGCCGCGGCGATGGCCTTCTCGATGGGGGTGCGCCTCGAGGACATCCGCAACGGGCTGCGCACCTTCCACACGACCTTCTATCAGGCCCCCGGCCGGCTCAACGTCTTCGATGAGCACCCGTTCAAGGTGATCATGGACTACGGCCACAATGCCGCGGCCGTCGATTCGGTGTGCCAACTCGTCAGGCGGCTCGACGTGAAGGGACGCCGCATCTGCGTGGTGGCCGGCCCCGGCGATCGCCGCACGGAGGACATCGTCGAGATCGGCCAGGTGGCGGCCAAGGGCAACTTCGATCACTACATCTGCCGGCGCGACGACGACCTGCGCGGGCGCGATGGCGACGAGGTGCCGCGCCTGATCCGCGACACCCTCCTGGCCGAGGGGATCGCCGAGGATAAGGTCTCACTCATCGCCGATGAACAGGAGGCGATCGAAGCCGCGCTGCAGATGGCCCGCCCGGGCGACCTGGTCCTGCTCTTCGCCGACGCGCTCGCCCGCAGCTGGAAGCAGGTCGTGCACTTCCGCTCGGCGGCCAGCGAATCCGTCGAGGCCGTGCTGCGCTCGACCGGCGAGTTCCTCGCCGCCCAGGCGGCGCTCAGCGCCCCACGCACCGACGAGGACGGCTCCACGCCGCTCCCCGCACTTGGCGATGACGTGGTGCTCGTGCGCGACGAGCGCGGCGTGCACATCGCGCGCGAGCAGGACGATTGATCCCTCTGGCATTCCGCAGGTAGTCTCCTGACCGACCGCATCGTCGATTCCCGGCGCCTCATGGGCCCCAACTTCTTCTCCTCGCGGGAAGGAGCGGTGCTCGACGTGCGGTGTGGTGACGAGGAGTGCGCCCCGCTGCTGCTGGCGTGGCGCACCGAGGCCCTCGAACTCGCCACGCGCCTGGGGTGGCACGACGCCGAGGCGATCGTGCGCCCGCATCCGGGCGGGGCGCAGTGTTTCCTCTCCGCCCCCGTCGACGCGCTGCTCACCGCGACCGAGGTCAACGAACGGGCGTGGCAGGCGGCCGAGTGCGTGGTCGCGGGCGGTGTCGCCCCCGATCGGCGTGACGCCGTGGCGCGGCTCATGGTGCACCGGCAGCACGAGGCGCGACCGGCGCTGGTCGCCCTGCAGCACGAGGCACACGCGCGCGGCGTGACCTTCACCTACGACGATGAGTGCGCGTCCATCGGGGCCGGGGCGGGGAGCGCGCGCTACGCCCTCACCGCCCTGCCGTTGCCAGGGCGCGTCGATTGGCGCGCGGTCCACGACATCCCCGTCGCCCTCGTCACCGGCTCCAACGGCAAGACGACGACCACGCGTCTCATTGCCGCGATGCTCGCCGACGCCGGCCACGTCACCGGCCTCACCTCCACCGACGGCGTCTGGTGTGCGGGGGAGATGCTGGACCACGGCGACTACTCCGGCCCCGTGGGGGCCCGCCTGGTCCTGCGCGACCGGCGCGTCACCGCGGCGGTGCTGGAAACGGCGCGCGGCGGCATGCTCCGCCGCGGGCTCGCCACCGACAGGTGCAACGTGGCGGTCGTGACGCAGGTGAGCGCCGACCACATGGGAGAATACGGCATCCACGACTTGCGTACGCTCGCCGAAGCCAAGCTCATCGTCGCGCGCGCGCTTGTCCCGGGCGGTCGCCTCGTCCTCAACGCCGACGACGCCATGCTCGTCGCCCTCGCCCCCGCCGTGCAGGCGCCGATCAGCTGGTTCTCGCTCGACGCCTCGAGCCGAGTGGTGGCGGCGCACCGCGCCGCCGGCGGCGAGGGGTGCCTCGTGCGCGACGGCGCCCTCTGGGCGGTTGGTCCTGCCGGTGAGCAGTCGCTCGGCGACATCGCCGCCATGCCGATCACCCTGGGAGGGGCCGCCAGGTACAACATCGCCAACGCCCTTGCGGCCAGCGCGGCCGCCCTGGCGCTGGGGGTGGCACCATCGTCAGTGCGCGACACGTTGCAGCGCTTCGGCGCGCGCCCCGAGGACAATCCGGGGCGACTCTCGCTCCTGCGCTATCGTGGCGCCCGCCTCGTGGTCGACTTCGTGCACAATCCCGATGGATGGTACGCCCTCTGGCACGCGCTCAGGCACGTCCCCGCCACGCGACGCGTGGTGGTGGTGGGGCAGGCGGGGGATCGCGACGACGGTGCGCTGGACGAGATGGCGAACGCCGTGTGGAGCGAGCGTCCCGATCTCGTGATCCTCAAGGAGCTCCCCAAGTACCGCCGCGGGCGCCCCGCCTTCGAAACGCGCGAGCGGCTGGCGCGCGCGCTGGTGGCCGCCGGAGCCCGCGTGGACGCGCTGCGCCGCACCGACACCGAAGGCGAGGCGTTGCAGCTGGCGTTGGCCGTCGCGCGCGAGGGCGACCTCCTCGTGCTCGCGGTGCACGACGACTATCGCGGGGCGATGCAGTGGCTGCAACAGGCGGGCGCCGAGGTGGTCAGCTCGCTCGAATAGCGCGCGCGGCGTGTGGCTCGACCGTCCTATCGCGCGCCGGGCTTTTTCTTCGCCTTCTCTGCCGCGGCCTTCTCTGCCGCGGCCTTGTCGGCGGCGGCCTTTTCCGCGGCCTGCTCAGCCGCCGCCTTGGCCGCCGCGGCCCGTCGGCGCGCGGTGTCGTACAGCCACCACTCCAGGTGGCTCCCGACGATCGGCAGGGGGAGTTCGCCTAACGACAACACCTCGCCGTGCCAATCGCGCGCGGAAAAGTTCGTCCCCTGCTCCCCCTGCATCCAGGCGCGCATCGCCGCCATCTCGCGGGCCCCAAGCGCCCCCGCCCCGGCGCGCCCGGGGCGGTTGATCACGCGCTCCACCACCAGCGAATCCAGTGTCGCGTCCGGGGCGAGCAGGTAGCGCCCCAGGACGGCCCGCGCCTGTGAAGTGGACCAGCCGAGGTAGTGGATCCCGGTGTCGATCACCAGATAGGCCGTCGCCGCCCCCTCGTCGAGCAGGCGGCCGTAGGCGTCGAGCGGCCGCGCGTACATCCCCATCTCGCCGGCGAGTGACGCGGCGTACTGCGCCCAGCCCTCGGCGTAGCCTGGCGTCTCCAATTGGCGCCGGAACCCCGGAATGGACGGGTTGCCGCGCGTCATCGCCGCCTCGAGGTGGCGCCCCGGGATGAGCCACCGATACGCGGCGGACGCGAGCACGGACTGCACCGCGGGCGCACGCCAGCGCTCCGTCAGGAGCAACTGCCCCACCGGATCGATGGCGTTGGCGGCGTGGTAGACCCCGTCCGGCCACAGCAACGCTTCGGCCGGCGTGGCCGCACGCACCACGGCATCGGACGCCGGCATCACGGCGAACTGCGCCGCAAGCACGGGCTCCAGTCGCTCGAGGTGCTGTTCCAGGCTGTCGATGACCGCCGCAAGGGAGGGCGCCACGGGCGTGGCCCGCCGCAACGAATCGTGAAAGGCCGTTGCGCTCGGATTCCAGCGCTGACCGCGCCGCAGCACGGTCATGGTGGAGTCGATGCGGCGCAGCTCGCCCAGCCCGACGCGATGCGCCTCTTCGGGCGGCACATCGAGCGAGGAGTACCGACGCAGCAGGTGGCGATACAACTCCTTGCCGCCGGGATACTGCCAGAGCCCCGGGCGTGCGGCAGCGACGGGGCGGTAGGTCCCCTCGAGGTACGCCACGAAGGAGTCGAGCGCCGGTTGAATGCGCAGCGTGACGAGCGCCGAGATCTCCGTCGTGACAATGCGACGCTGCACCGAATCGAAGGCCGTCATGCGCTCGGGCGCGAGGCGCCACGGCCCCTCGACGCCGAGCGCGCGCAGCGAACGAAAGAAGCCGATCGCCGACTCGACCATCTCGCGTGGCGCGACATAACCACGCGCGCGCCGCTCCTCGAGCCCCGTCGTGATGCGCTCGAGGACGAACGGGAAGGCCTCGACGAAGTACAAGTAGCGCTCCGCATCTCCCTGGGCGGTGAGCGGGTGGAGTCGGTAGACCTCGGTGAGGTTGCGTACCGGTGACGTCGCCGGCGAGAGGAGCGAGAAGTCCGACTGGTAGAACGCGACAGCTTCGGCCTGCGCATCCATCTCCCATCGCAATGCCAGCGACGTGAGGTACTCTTCCTGCGAGAGCGCGGAGACGTCGAGTGCGTCCAGCGTGAGGCTCACGTTCTGCGCGAGGCGCAGGTCCGCCTTCCGGCTCTCCTGGGAGAAGTCCGGGAGGAGATTCACCCGCACTCCATTCGCCAGTGCCAGTTCGTAGCGTCGCGTGAGGGCGGTGCGCCAGTAGTCGGTGAGCGCCTCCTCCAATACGCCGCGCGCGAGGGCAGAGTCGGCTGGCGTGGGGACGGCGGGACGGGGCGTGAGGACCGCACACGCCGGCAGCGTCGCCGCGAGCGCTCCGGCGGTCAGGAGCCCGAGCCAGGACGTACCACGCCGGGCCGTGCGATGCGGCGACACGAGGGGGAGATCGAGCACTCGATGTGCGCGGGAGAAGAGACGGAGGTGTGCCCGGTCACGGCCATGGGCGGCGGCACGGTGGAACTTGTACCCGCACGCCGACGATAAGGATGCAGACTCGAGATCACGAGGCAAAGGCCATGGACGTCGCCCGGTGGGGACGGTGGGTGCGGACACGTCAGGGGTTCGGGCGGTTCGGCGGCGTGCGACTCGCCGCCGTGCTCTCCGCCGCCCTGTGTCTCGTCTCCGTCGCGGCATGCGACGTGGAGGGCGGGACGGTGTGCTGCGTGCCGCCGCCTAACACGAACCAGTTGGCGGTGACGACCGTGGCGGGCGGCTTCGACACGATCTGGGAGGTGGCGTGGGGCCCGGACGGCGCGCTCTGGGTCACCGAGCGCCCTGGCATCGTCTCGCGTGTGAACCCCACGACCGGCGCCGTGACGCGTGCGGGGACGGTGGCGGTCAATGAGATCGGCGAGGGGGGGCTGATGGGGCTCGCCTTCCACCCCGACTTCGCCACGCAGCCGTACGTCTACCTGGCGCACACCTACCAGGGCGCCGGCGGCGTGCGGAACCGCGTCGTGCGCCTACGCTGGAACGGGTCGGCGTTAGGCGCCGCGGAGACGCTGCTCGACGACCTGCCGGGGAGTTCGGTGCACAACGGCGCGCGCCTCGCCGTAGGCCCCGACCGGCTGCTCTACGTCACCATGGGCGACGCCGCCAACACCGCCCTGCCGCAGAATCGCACCGCGCTGGGCGGCAAGATCCTCCGGATGACGCTCGACGGCGCGCCGGCCCCCGGCAATGCCCTGGGCGGGTACGTCCACTCGATGGGGCATCGCAACCCGCAGGGCCTCGCCTTTGCACCTGGCGGCACCCTCTACGCCACCGAGCACGGGCCGAGCGACAACGACGAGGTCAACCGCATCGAGGGCGGACGCAATTACGGCTGGCCCGACGTCCGCGGCATGTGCGACGGCGACGCCGGCCCTAACGAGCGTGCGTTCTGCACCGCGAACAACGTCGCCGAGCCGCTGGCCACCTGGACGCCGACCATTGCCCCTGCCGGCATGGTGTACTACGACGCGACCCTCATCCCCGCCTGGCGCGGCAGCCTCCTCTTCACCACCCTCAAGGGCGCCGCACTCCGGCGCCTCGTGCTCTCGGGTGATGGCCGGAGCGTGACGAGCCAGGAGACGCTGTTCGAGGGGACCTTCGGGCGCCTGCGCGCCATCGCGGTCGGCGCCGATGGCAGCGTGTACCTCGGGACGAGCAATCGCGACGGGCGCGGGACGCCTGGGGCACAGGACGATCGGATCCTGCGCGTGCGACCGCTGTAACCCACCGGCCGGCGGCGACGCTGGTCGCCCCCCCTCGTGCGGCGGGGTAGCTTTGCGCCATGTCCGGCGACTTCTTCCGCTCGCTCCTCGCGTCGCTCACCCCGCTCGAGGGGACCGCCGTCGTCTTCGGCCTCGTGAGCGTCTGGCTCAGCACGCGCGAGAACATCTGGAGCTGGCCCACGGCGATCATCAACGTCGGGCTGTACTCGATCCTCTTCATCCGCGAAAAACTCTACGCCGACGCCGGGCTGCAGGTCATCTACCTCGTCCTCTCCCTGTACGGCTGGTACGAATGGAAGTTCGGCGGCGAGAACCGGTCCGAACTGCACGTCTCGCGCGTGACACCACGTCTGGCCGCGATCCTTGCGACCCTCGGCATCGCCGGTTCCGTCGCCCTCGGCACCTTCCTGCATCGCACGACCGATGCCTCGCTCCCCTACCTCGACGCCACGCTGTCGGTCTTCTCGCTCATCGCGCAGTGGATGATGACGCGCAAGATCGTCGAGAACTGGGCGCTGTGGATCGTGCTCGACGTGGTCTACGTGTGGATGTTCATCGCCCTCAAGCACCTCAACTTCACCGCCTTCCAGTACAGCGTCTTCCTCCTGCTCGCGGTGCTGGGGTTGCGCGACTGGAAGCGCTCGTACGACGCGCGGCGCGCCAGCGCCGCGCCCTGAACGTGGCGCCCTTCCCGCTGCGCGTGGTCGTCACCGGGAGCGAGAGCACGGGCAAGACGACGCTCGCGGCACAGCTCGCGCGCGCGTTAGGCACGCGGTGGGTCCCCGAGTTCTCGCGCCACTACGCCGAACAGGTACGCCGCCCGCTCACCGCGGCCGATGTCGCTCCGATTGCCCACGGACAGGTGGCGGCAGAGGAACAGGCATTGGCCGAGTGGCGCACGACCTGGGGCCCGGGGGCCGAGTGGCCCCCGGTGGTCCTCGACACCGACCTCGTCAGCACGACGGTGTACGCCGAGCACTACTATGGCGAGTGCCCGGCGTGGATCATGACGGCCGCGCGCGAACGTCTGGCGACGCTGTACCTGCTCTGCGAACCCGACATTCCGTGGACCGCCGATGGCGTGCGCGACCAACCGAGTGCGCGCCATCGACTGCATGGCGCCTTTCGCGACCGGCTCCTGTCGTTGGGCGCCACGGTGGCGTCCGTGCACGGTGTCGGCGATGCGCGCGTGGCGTGCGCCATGGATGCGCTCGCCTCGCTGCGCGCCTAACACATCGCGGCGGCGGCCATCGCTCGTCAGGCACGACGTACCGTTGAGCTCGCGCGACACCTGACGCGGCAGCGACTCGCCCTTCCCGGCATGTACTGCCTAGCGAGAAGCGGTTGTCTCCCGATTGGTACGGTCCTGATATAAACAACTAGAGCAGGATCGATGGGCAGCGTGCGAAGCTGGGTCGCGCGCCGTGCGGGAAGCGCACCCGGCCGTGACATTCGTCGCCCCGCGGTGAATGGGTGCGTGACGCATGGACTTTGCGTGACTCGCCAGCGTATCGCCCCTCTGCAGCATCTCCGTCGCGGGTCCCCTCCCTCGTAAGGCAATGACACAAGGGTCCTCCCTGACAGCGCGGTCCGAGCGCCTGTGGCTGCTGGGGGTTCTCCTGCTCGTGGTGGCGCTGCGTTTCATCGCCGCCGGCTCGGATCCCATGCCTGAGCTCGATGCAGGGTTCATCTCCGACTCGGGGACCTGGTGGAAGAACCCCAAGCAGCACCTGCTCTGGGGACAGTGGTTCATGGATGACGGGAACTTCGGTATCCTGACCGCGCCGGCGCATGCGCTCGCGCAGCGTGCCGTCTTCGGGCTCTTCGGACTCGGCTACGCGCAGGGGTTCCTGCTGAGCGGCGTGAGCGGCGTCGTGTCGACCGTGTTGGTGTTCGGCCTGGTGCGTCGCGAGCACGACGCTGTTCCGGCACTGCTCGCCGCGGCCTTTGCCGGCATCGACGTCCTGATGCTCGCCTACGACCGCGCCGCGTATCCCGAGCCTTTCCAGCTCATGCTGATGCTCGCGGCGGTCGGCGCCGTGCTCGCGAGTCGCGGGCGAGCGTGGCTCGCGGCGCTTGGCGGAGTCGCCGTCGTCGCCGTGCTCTTGGCCAAGCCCCCCGGGCTCGTCCTTGCCCCGATCGCCGCCACGGCATGGCTCGCCCTCTGGATTGCCGATCGGGTGCGAGAGCCGTCCGCGGCCGCCCGCCGGCAGTTCCAATGGCGCGGCTTCGCCCTCTACACAGCGACAGCAGCGGTCCTGGTGGCGTTCGTGGGGCTGGTCTTCCTGCGCCCGTACGCGGCCGACGTCTGGCTGCACTTCCAGCAACAGATGTCGGACGGCCAAGCGCTCGGCGCGCGCGTCACCGATCGCGTCCTTCTCTTCGGCACCCCGCTGGGTTTCCGCCTCAACAACTTCTTCCGCTACGAGTGGTACCTGCTCGTGGCGGCGGGGGCGTTCGGCGCCGCGCGCATCGCCCGTGTGATCCGTCGCCGCGTCACCGCCGTCGAGGTCGCCGCCTGGCTCTGGGTGCTCCTCGGGCTCGGGGTCATGGGGCTGCAGAGCTATCAGCAGGATCGCCGCTTCCTCTTCCTCGTGCCGCCGCTCGCCATGCTCAGCGCCATCGCGCTGGCGCACGCCGTCGAGCTCGGGGAGAGCGCCTGGCAGTCGCTACGTGCGCGCCGACTCGCCATGGGTGGTGCCGGTGCAGTCGTCGCGCTGGTGGTGCTGTACTATCTCATCCCGTTCGGCGCGTGGAAGATGATCGGCATCGGCGCGCGCCTTGGCCGCACGTGGAACTACGGCGAGGCGGGCGGGATCCTCCTCTCTGCGATGATCGTCGGCGCCGCGCTCCTCGCCGCCGTGTGGTCACCGACGGTTCGGCTGCGCGGGAACGCGACGCTGCAACGCGGCCTCGCAGCGGCCGCGTTAGGGATGGTCCTGCTGCGCGTGGTCCCCGAACTCCACACCCGCGGGCACGGCCTGCGCGACATCTCGCGCGCCATCGATCGCATCAGCCGTGAGTGGCCCGCCGAGGATCGCGTGGCGGTGGGGTGGACGGCCGGGACAGTGACGCTCACGAGCCACGTGCTGCCGGCCAGCAATGAGGTGAAGGGGCCGCGCGCGTCGGAGCGCTTCCGGCCGCAGCTGGAGATCTACAGCACGTCGGGCAAGCCGCTGCAGCAGCGCAAGGTCTGGGCGGTTCCCGGCCGCCCCGCGAAGGTCGTCTGCGCGCAGTTGCCGGCGTGGAACGACGCGCGAGGAACGCCACGCCTCACCGTGCACATCCTGGTGGAGCCCGATCGCCTGGCCGCATGCCAGGCCGCGATGTCCGCCCGCATCCCACGAGTCCCGTCATGACCGTCACGACCAAGTCCGAGGTCCAGCGAGAGCTGGCCGCCTGGAACGATGCGATGTACAGCAAGCACCCGACCCCTACGGGTCCGGGATCGCCGGTGCCATCTCCGCGGCCCGGGTGCGAACGGTGATGCGGTTGGCGCAGGTGCAACCGCGGGACTCGGTCCTCGAGCTCGGATGCGAGAGCGGCCACCTGCTGGTGCAAGTCCCCGAGTGCGCCCGCCGCGTGGGAGCCGACATCTCGGAGGCGGCACTCACGGACGCGCGCGCCATGGCGGCCCGCGTTGGTGCGGTCCGTACGGAGTTCATGCAGGTGGACGCGCTCAAGCCGCTGCCGTTCGCGCCCGGTGAGTTCGACGTGATCATCATCTCGGAGATGCTCGAGCACGTGGATGATCCTCGCGCGGTGCTGCAGCAGGTGCACGCGATCTGTACCCCGGCGACCCGACTCGTGATCACCGTCCCGAACGAGCGCCCCAAGCTGGTCATCAAGGATGTCCTGCGCGCGCTGCGCCTTTTCGACCTCCTGTTCCCGGGAATCGAGGAAGGGCAGAGCGAGTGGCACCTGCAGCAGTTCTCCAAGCCGCTCATCCGGCAGACGGTCGCAGGGTTGTACGAGGTGCGGCAGCTCGTGAGCGTGTGGGGGTGTCACTACGCCGCGTTGCTCTCCCGGTCACCCGCGGAGGGACGATGACGTCGGGGACGACCGTGCCGGTCAGCGTGGTGATGCCGGCATACAACGAGGCCGATGGCATCCGGGTCGCGGTGGAGGCCGCGCAGAAGCACGTGCTCGATCGACTCCCCGGCGCCGAGTTGGTCGTCGTGAATGACGGCTCACGCGACCATACGGGGAGCATCCTCGACCAGATTGCAGCTGCCGACCCTCGCGTGCGGGTCCTGCACACGCTCAACGGCGGGCACGGGACGGCACTCATGCGCGGCCTGGCGCAGGCGCATGGCGACTACGTCTTCCTCGTCGACAGCGACGACCAGATCCCGCTCGACGCCTTCTGGACGCTGTGGACGCGGGCGCACGCGGGGAGCGGCCCCCCGCTCGACGGCGTCTTCGGGATCCGGCGCGTGCGCCACGACGCACAGTTCCGGAAGGTGCTCACCCGCATCATCGGTGTCTGCCTCACGCTCCTGTTCGGGACGAGCATTCGCGACGCCAACGTCCCGTTCAAGCTCGTCCGCCGAAGGATCTGGGAGGACGCCAGGCGCTACATCCCCGATGGGACGCTCGCGCCGTCGCTCTTTCTCGCCGTCTACATGAAGCGGGTGAACTGCTCGATTGCCTTCCTCGACGTTGCACATCGCGATCGGGCGACCGGCACGGTCTCCATCCGTCGATGGAAGCTGCTCAAGTTCTGCGCGACGGCCTTCCAGCAGCTGCTGGACTTCCGTCGCGCCCTCCCGCCCCGCTGACCTCGTCGCCAACCCACCGCATGCGCATTCTCGTAGTCGGCGCTGGGCCTACGGGGCTCTCCGCGGCTTGGCGCCTCGCCGAGCGCGGACACGACAACTGGCTCCTGGTCGAAGGGGACGACCACCCCGGCGGCCTCGCCACGTCCATCCGGGACGACGCGGGGTTCACGTGGGACCTCGGCGGACACGTCCTCTTCTCGCACTACCGCTACTTCGACGCCTTGATGAACACGGCGCTCGGCGACGCGTGGATCGAGCACCAGCGCGAGGCGTGGGTTTGGATGCGCGAGCGGTGGGTCCCCTATCCGTTCCAAAACAACATCTGGCGCCTCCCCCCCGACGACCTCCTGCGCTGCCTCGTGGGATTGGTCGCCCTGCAGCAGCGCGAGGCCACCACCAGTCCGCCGGCCCACTTCGCCGAATGGCTGCAGCGCGCGTTTGGGGATGGCTTGTGCGACGTGTTCATGTACCCGTACAACCGCAAGGTGTGGGCGTACACGCCCGACAAGATGGGGGTGGGCTGGATGGGGGAGCGCGTGGCCACCGTCGACTTCGTCCGTATCCTTGGCAACCTCGTGAACCAGCGCGACGAGGTGAGCTGGGGACCGAACGCCACCTTCCGCTTCCCGAAGTTTGGGGGCACCGGGGCCATCTGGGACGCGCTGGCCGCACGGTTGCCGGCCGGCAAGTTGTCGCTGGGTCGGCGGCTCGTGCGCGTGGATTCCGCAGCCCGCGTGGCGCACTTCTCCGACGGCACGAGCGAGCGCTACGACCGCCTCCTCTCGTCCATCCCGCTGCAGCAGCTCCTGCGCCTCCTCTCCGATCGCCCGGAGCTCACGGCGCGCGCCGGCGAGTTCGTCTACTCATCCAGCCATGTCGTGGGCGTGGGCTTCACTGGCCAGGCGCCCAGCAGCCTCGCGACCAAGTGCTGGATGTACTTCCCCGAACCGGAGACCCCGTTCTACCGGGTGACCGTCTTCAGCAACTACTCGCCGCACAACGTGGCGCTCCCCGGGACGCAGTGGTCGCTCATGGCCGAGGTGAGCGAGTCACCGGACAAGCCGGTCGACCTCGCGCGCGTCGTCGACGAGACCGTCGCCGGCTTCAAGCGCGTCGGCTTCATCGACGACACCACCGAGATCGTGACGACCTGGCATCGCCGAATGGAGTACGGCTACCCGACCCCGTGGCTGCTCCGGGACGAGGTGCTCGACGCAGTGCTCCCCGCGCTGGAAGCGTGTGGCATCTACAGCCGCGGGCGATTCGGCGCGTGGAAGTACGAAGTCTCCAACCAGGATCACTCGGCGATGCAGGGGGTCGAGGCCATCGATCACTTCCTGGCCGGGATCCCCGAGACGACCGTACACGGCACCATGGGGAGGGAACCCCCGCCGCTGTGACGAGGCGCCGGCGCGCGTTGCACCTGACGCCTGGACGTCACCCCGCCGCGGCGGCGCCCCCGGTCGTTGCCTCGGGAGCTCCCCTTCCGCGGTACCAGTACGCCACGCCAAGCAGGAAGACACCGGCCAGCATGTAGCCGCCCACGCGCCATCCGATCGAGAGCGCTGAGGTCTCCATCATCGCCTTGAAGGCGGCGAAGACGGCGAGCGCGAGTCCAACTTGCCGCAGAAGGGGGATCGCCCGCCAGCGCCCGATGCCGATCGCCAGCACCCCGCTCACCGCGTAGTAGGCCACCAGCAGGAAGGTGGAGACGTCGAGCGAGACGGTGCGCGAGAGCTCGACGTGAATCCAGAGGAAGGTGACCACGCCGCCGAGGATGCGCGCCATGCTGCGGCGCGTGTCGAACATCATCTCGTCCCCCTCCAGTCCCAGGCGTGCCCAGTTCCAGGAGAAGACGAACCACGCGGCGCACACCACCAGCGCCACCCCCGATTCCGGCGTCAGGAAGGGGCGGGTCAGCCATCGCTCGCGATCGTCGAGGAGGGCAAAGGCGATGATGGTGGCGACCGCGAGCCACCCCATCGCCGCCAGCGCGACCTGACGCAGCGTCGTGCGTCGCATGACGACCGAGGCCGCCGCCGCGTAGGCTGCGAGCGCCATGACCTGCGTGCGGTCCTCTCCCTTGAGGAGCAGGGCGATGGCCGCCCCTCCCAATGCCGTCGCGGTGAAGCCGTGCCAGCCGCGCGCACGGTCGCGGTTGGCCCACGCGGCCGCCGCACTCCCGATCGTCCACAGCAGCGTCACCGTGCCCATCGTGCGCGACGACGACCACATCAACTCGCCGATCGCGACCGTGAGGGTCGCAACCGGAAGCGCAAAGCCTACGAGGAAGCCCATCAGGCGTCCCGCGCCCCCTCCCGTGACGGTGAGAAACCCCGTGATCGCCACGAGCGCCGCCAGGGGCTGTCGAATCGCGAGTAACGACGGCGACTGCGACATGTTGGCGATCGCCCCGACGGCCGCGACGAGCGCCGTGATCGCGACGCGTTCGCGCGCCTTCCCCTTGACCAGGAGGATCGACAGCCACGCGACGGCGATGGCGAACGTGGCGGGCGCCGAGGCCTGGACCCAGTCCTGCGCGCCGCCAAGCTGGCCGCTCGCTGCGGCGGTGTAGGCCGCCACGCCCAGCCCGAGGACGAACGGAGTCTTGCCCCAGGCACGATCGCGCATGGCGCGCATGCCGGCACCGAGCACCAGCGCACCGTAGAGCAGGAGGAGCACGGCGTCGCCGGTATCGGACGAGGTGACGAACGGCGCCAGCAGCGCGCCGCCGAATCCCACGTTGAAGAGCGACTGATCCTCGTCGTGCAGGGCCAGCATGGACAGCCCGGCCGACGCCGCGGTCGCCACCGCGAGGGCCAGCGCGCCGGGCACCAGGTGCAGGAGCGGCCCGGCGCCCCAACACACGACGTGCAGAATAGCCAGCGACAACGCCAGGAGCATGCTTCCGAAGCGGGGCGAATCGCCGCGCCGCAGGCGCCACCCGATCGCCGCGACGACACCCGCCGCCAGCGCGCCGAGGGCAACGCGCAGCTCCGGGCCAATCATCCCGTTCTTGATCGCCCAGCCGATGAAGGCGCCGACCCCCATGAGGATCGTGAAGGCGGCCAAGGCGAGCGTTCCGTATCGCCCGACCAGCGCCTCGAGGTTCTCGCGCTGGAAGCGGCCGGGGTGCGGGCGCCATGATGCAGCTGACGGAGTCGCCCCCGCGGCCGCCCGGGCATCACGGGTGTCGCCCGCATCGCCACGGCCACGATCCCCCGCGCTCGCGCTCGCCCCCGCCGTCGTCGCGGCTGTCGCGATTCGACGGAGTTCGTCGGAGACATACGGCTCGGCTCGTCCCGCACCTGCGCCGGGAGGCACGTCCAGCGTCGGCACCGCCGAGGGTGACGGCATCGACGGGAACGGCACCGATGGGAGCGCCGCCCCGTCGTCCGACCGCTCCGTCGCGTCAGCCCGCCCCCCGCCACGCGACGTGCGCACCTCCGCGCGGAGCGCCACCAGCTCCTTCGTCAGGCGGGCCACCGCAACTTCGAGCGCGTCGAGGCGTGAAGAGTCGGACATGTGGTGAGGACGAGGGGACGTTCAGTTTGCACCGCAGGGCTCGCGCGCACCAGCCGCGGAGGACGCCGTGCGGCGCGCTTCACCGGAGACGGGGTCACGGGACACGAAGCGAGGGTGAAGGCGCCACGCGTGCGCCTCCACCCCCCGTTGCGTCTTTCCGACTACCGTGTGCTAGTAGCGGTAGTGGTCCGGCTTGTAGGGCCCGTCCACCGGCACGCCGATGTACGCCGCCTGGTCCGCCGACAACTTCGTCAGCTTGGCGCCCAGCTTGTCCAGGTGCAACCGCGCCACCTTCTCGTCGAGGTGCTTGGGGAGCACGTACACCTTCTTCTCGTACTGGCTCGTGTTGCAGAACAGCTCGAGCTGGGCGATCACCTGGTTCGAGAACGACGCCGACATCACGAAGCTCGGGTGCCCCGTCGCGCAGCCCAGGTTGAGCAGGCGCCCCTCGGCCAGCACCAGCACCGAGTGCCCGTCGGGGAAGACGAACTCGTCGAACTGCGGCTTGATGTTGATGCGCGTGATCCCGTGCTTCTTGAGCCCGGCCATGTCGATCTCGTTGTCGAAGTGGCCGATGTTGCCGACGATCGCCTTGTCCTTCATCTGCTTCATGTGCTCCACGGTGATGATCCCCGTGTTGCCCGTGGCGGTGATGAAGATGTCGGCGGTGCGGATGACCTCGTCGATGGTCGTCACCTGATAGCCTTCCATCGCCGCCTGCAGCGCGCAGATGGGGTCGATCTCGGTGATGACGATGCGCGCCCCCTGCCCCTTGAGCGCCTGGGCGCAGCCCTTGCCTACATCGCCGTAGCCGCAAATCACCGCCACCTTGCCGGCCAGCATCACGTCGCTGGCACGCAGGATCCCGTCGGTGAGCGAGTGACGGCAGCCGTACAGGTTGTCGAACTTCGACTTGGTCACCGAGTCGTTGACGTTGATGGCCGGGAAGAGGAGCGTCCCCGCATTCATCATCTCGTACAGGCGGTGCACGCCGGTGGTGGTCTCCTCGGTCACGCCCTTGATGTCGGCCGCGACCTTGGTCCAGCGCCCCGGGTTCTTCACCAACTGGTCACGCAGCAACTCGAGGATGACCCCCCACTCCTCGGGCTCCTTGTCGGCATCGAACGCCGGCACGACGCCGGCCTTCTCGTACTCCACGCCCTTGTGCACGAGCATCGTCGCGTCGCCGCCGTCATCCAGGAGCATGTTGGGGCCGTGCCCGTCCGGCCACATGAGCGCCTGCTCGGTGCACCACCAGTACTCCTCGAGCGTCTCTCCCTTCCAGGCGAAGACCGGGACGCCGGTCGGGTTGTCGACGGTGCCGTTGCGCCCGACGACGACGGCCGACGCCGCGTGATCCTGCGTGGAGAAGATGTTGCACGAGACCCAGCGCACGTCGGCGCCGAGGTCAACGAGCGTCTCGATGAGCACGGCCGTCTGCACCGTCATGTGCAACGAGCCCATGATGCGGGCCCCCTTGAGCGGGAGCTTCCCCTTCTGCTCTTCGCGAATCGCCATCAGCCCGGGCATTTCATGCTCGGCCAGGCGGATCTCCTTGCGCCCCCAGTCGGCGAGCGAGAGGTCGGCAACCTTGAACGCGGGACGATCGAGCGGCGAGTTGACGCCGAGGGTCGGGTGCAACGTGGTGGACATCATACCTCCAGTAGGCGGGAAGACAAAGGACTGCGAGGACTGACTGGGGGCGCGAGTGGAAGGGGTGCGGTCGATCACACCTTCCGCCCGGCCTTTGACTAACAATCTGAAGCGTTCATGTGGTGACCGCCGGTGGTCGGGGCTTGCGGCCGCTCGCGGAGAACAGGGCGGGGCCGCGGGATGACTGGTCGGGGGGGAGTGCGGTGTAGCGAACGTCGGAAAGTCCTGCGGCGAGCAACCACTCGCGCACCTGCGCGTCGGCGAAGCCGCGCCAGACGTGCCCCATGCGCTGCGGCAGGTCGTCGCGCTCGTGGGGCATCATGTCGAGGACGACCAGGCGACCGCCGGGTCGCAGCACGCGTACCGCTTCACCGATCGCGCGGGCGGGGTCGGGGACGTAGTGCAGCACGAGCGAGAGCGTAGCCAGGTCGAGCGAACCATCGGCGAGCGGGAGCTGCTCGAGGTCGCCCAGGTGCAGATCGACGTTCGACGCGTCGCGCACCCGGTCTCGGGCGGCGGCGAGCATCTCCGACGAACCGTCGACCGCCACCACACGCTTCACGTGCGGCGCCATCAGCGCGGTCAGGTGTCCGGTCCCGCACCCCAGGTCCCCGACTTCCCACTGGGGATCGAGCAAGGAGAGGACGAGCTGGAGGTCCAACCGATCGCCGAACAGTTCGGTTCGCACCGACTCCCACTCCCCTGCCACGGATGCGAAGAACTCGCGCGCCCGCGACCGTCGCCCCGACAGGACCGCCCCTTCACGCGCTCGATCCTGTTCCGCCATCGGGGTGGCGAGGACGCTGTCGCGCACCACCGCCCACAGGCGCTCGGCCCACTCATCCGGCGTCGACGTGATCCTATAGAAGCGACTTGTCCCCTCGGCCCGGCTCTCGACCCACCGTTCATCACCCAGGACCTTGAGGTGCCGCGAGACGGTGGACTGCGGAAGTTGAAGCACAGCACAGAGTTCGGTGACCGTCATCTCGTGACGCTCGAGCACGAGCAACAGACGGCTCCTGGTGGAGTCGGCGAGTGTGCTGAGGTGGTCGAGCGTCGCAGGAGCAGCCATATACATCCGTAAAGCCGGATGGAAGGCTAAAAGTTTCAGCCTTTCGGGTCAAGGGCTCGGCGTCCTCGCCTCCGGTCCAGCGCCAGCCGCTGCGTCACACCCGAGCGACTTCGGGGGATGCCCTCTTTCAGCGCCGGGCGCTGGGCAGGAGAATTGGGCCGCGGTTCACGTTTCAGCACGCGGCGACCGATGCGCGACGGTCGGGCCAAGACTCTTCCCCGCGCACCGATAACCCGGAGGGAGATATGGCAGCCAAGTTCGAGGTGAAGACCACCGCTGACGACCGCTTCATGTTCAATCTGAAGGCCGCCAACGGGCAGGTGATCCTGACGAGCCAGACCTACGCCACACGGCAGGGCGCCCTGGAGGGCATCGACTCGGTGCGTCGTCACGCCGCCGAGAACTCCAACTTCGACCGACGAATGGGATCGGACGGCTCACCGTATTTCGTGATGGTGGCCAACAACGCCGTGGAGATCGGTCGCAGCGAGATGTACTCATCGTCAGCCGCGGTGGAGAACGGCATCGCGTCGGTCAAGGCGAACGCCCCCGACGCCGAGGTGGCGGACGCGAACGCCTGACGCGCTTCGGCTGGGTGGACCGAGAGGAAGACGGAAGTAGGTTTCCACCCGTCTTCCCGTCTTCCCGTCTTCCCGTCTTCCCGTCTTCCAGGTCCTGAATGCTGTATCTCTGGGTCAAGGTCTTCCACATCGTCTTCATGGTCAGCTGGATGGCCGGGCTCTTCTATCTCCCGCGCCTCTTCGTCTACCACGCGGAATCGCTGACCACGCCGGAGCCCGGACGATCGATTCTGGGGAAGCAGTTCAGCCACATGGAACGGCGGCTGTACGCGATCATCATGCAGCCGGCGATGGTCCTGACGTGGGCGACCGGAGCCGGGATGCTGCTGCTCATCCCCGCCTACCTGCGCGAGTCCTGGCTCTGGCTCAAGGTCTTCCTGATCGTCCTGCTGACGGTCTACCACTTTTTCTGCCAGCAGACGATTGCACGCTTCGAGCTCGGGACGGTGTCGCGGAGCGGCGAGTGGTACCGGGTCTTCAACGAGGGACCGACGGTGGTCCTCGTCCTGGCCGCCGCCCTGGTGCTTTTCAAGGGGGTCATCAAGCTCTCGGCGTTAGGCGTGTTGTTGGCCTGCACCTTGCTCGTCATTGTGGTGGGATTCCGTGCGTACGCGGCGTTCCGGCGCCGGCGCGGTGAGATGGTGGACTCCGCCCAGGGCGCCGGCTGAGCCGGTTCGCGCTCCCCGACCGCCAGCACACGGCGGTCGCCTGCGTTCGCCACAATCGTCCGTCCCCATCACACCACCGAACCATGCGCACCAGCTCGCGTCACCTCCTGCGGGATCTCCTGCGTAGCGGCACCGCCCTCCTGATCGCGCTCTCCGTTGCCTCGCCGGCCGAAGCACAGATCGGCAGTCGCCTCAAGAAGCTCGGGAAGGACGCCATGAAGGACGCGGCCAAGGCGAAGGTCGGCGGCTCAGCGAAGGATTCGAGCGCCGCGGCCAGCGGCTCCGGCGCGGCGACCGGTGGCGCGGGGGGCTCGAACTCGGCCAAGGTCGATATCGCCGTCACGTCCGACCGGGTCACGATGGTGATGGCGGCGATCGCCTCCGTCGCCGAGAGGGCCAAGCTGCTGGCGACCGCCAATGCCGAGCGGGCCGTGTACGAACCCAAGCGCGACTCGGCGATGGCCTGCGTGCAGGGGGCCACGTCCAACGGGGCGATGCCCTCGCAGGCCGGGATGCAGGCGTCGCGCAAGATGAGCGCACGTCAGGATGGGCTGAGCCGCCGGTACAACGCCGCGCTGGCGGCAAACGACCGCCTCAAGGCGGTCTTCCTGGAGGACAGCCTGCAGGTGGCGACGCACGAGTTGACCGCGACGATGTTCGGCGTCGCCGGCAAGTGCGGCGCCCGCCCCTACGCGCCGCCGTCGTTGTTGCGCGCCATCGCCGGCGCCAACCAGAGTGGTGATGACTTCAACACCCTGGTCGTGACCGATCCGGCGCTCTCCGCGATGACGCGCTACCAGTTCGGCATGGTGCGCGAGCGCATCGCCCTGTACGCGATGTCGCAGGCCGGGCTGATCAGCGCCAAGGCGGCGGGGAAGGAAGGGGTGTTCACGGAAGAGGAGCTGGCGGTGCTCGCGGCTCGACGCGACGAGCTCGTGGCGATGGCCCCGCTCTTCAAGGGTGGGACGCTGACCTGGTCGGGGAGCTCCGACCTGCGCGGTTGGTGACAGGCTCCGGGCGGCGGCGTGTGGGGCCTCCGGGCCCCCGCTCCACCGCTTCGTGCCTGCGGCGTGGTGCGTCGCTGGTACGCCTCACCTGCGGGGCCTTGCTCGTCACCGTCACACCGCTGGCCGACCTTGCAGCGCAGGCGCGCGCCCAGCGCGTGGTCACCAGCAGCGTCATCGACGCCATCAGCTGCAACGAGACGGCGTCTCCGCTGGCCGCCCCACGGCTCAGCTGGCGCGGCGACGACGTACAATGGAGCGAGTGGTCCGTTCGCCTCGGGGCGCGTGCGGTCCCGGCACGCATCATCGTCGTCGCCTTCGACCCCGCGCAGCTGCGCGTCGCGCTCGACCTCGTGCAGAAGGATGGCGCGCTCGCGCCATGGAACCTCGACGCCGCCCCTGAGCGCGCACGCATCGCACTCAACGCCGGCCAGTTCATCGACGACGGGCCGTGGGGTTGGGTGGTGCACCGGGGGCGCGAATGGCAGCCCCCCGGCGAGGGGACGCTTGCAGGTGCGCTGGTGGTCGACACGGCGGGCGCGGTCGACATCGTCCCGCGATCGGCGATTGCCGCGTGGCGGCGATCGGCCGCAGTTCGCGAAGCGGTGCAGTCGTACCCCACCCTCCTCGAGGGCGATGCACGCCCCCCCGCGGCGCTCTGCGCCGCCACCGCGCAGGTCGACCGCACGCACCGCGACACGCGACTGGCCATCGGGGTACGACGTGACGGCCACGTGATCATCGCGCTGTCGCGTTATGCGGGGGGTGCCCTCCCCGATCGCACGCCGATCGGCCCCACGACACCGGAAATGGCTGAGCTGATGCGTCGACTCGGCGCCGTCCGGGCCCTCATGCTCGATGGCGGGCTTTCGGCGCAGCTGCTCGTGCGCGGACGCACCGGCGCGGCACCGCAGCGCTGGCCCGGGTTGCGCGACGTCCCGCTGGCGCTCGTCGTGCACGACGCACGTTAGGCGGCCGCGGCGTAGCGGGCGCGAGACCAGGGCCACTCGTTCGCTTCGCGCCTTCGTCGCGCTCGCGTTGCGCTCGTGGCGGTGCGGACGACGCGCCTAGTCGGTGCCGCCCGACTCGTCGGCCCACTCGTCAGGCAGCACCGCGGGGCGCGCGAGCAAGGCCCGAGCACGCGAGACGTACGGCTCTGGGACCTCGACCAGGAAGCCGCGCGCCGTGGCCCCCTGGAACCCCGGGCCGAAGATCCCCACGAGATCATTGCCGCGGGCGCGCGCCGGGATGTCCTCGGCGTCGAGGCGCGCAACGACGAGGTCCGCTTCCCACCCGCTGCCGACATCGGCGATGGCGACCCAGCGATGGCGCTCCACCCTCATCTCGTCGACCACCATGCCCGGCGACCGGAACGCCGAAGCCCCGTCACCATTCGTGACGGGGCATGGACACCGCCATTCAGGCGGAGCGATGGGCCGCGAGCGCCCATCACTACATCGTCGGGGTGAACATGATGTGCGCCTTGGGCGTCCCCGGGAACATGATCCACGGCTGGTTCCCGTTCGGCCTGGTCGAGAGCCCGGTGCTCTCCGGGGTGGCATACGGTATGTAGACCACGTACAGGTGCTTGGCCCCCGGCGCCGTCCCCGACTTCGGGTCGAAGGCGCCATCGGTGAGCGAATAGAGGGCCGCCGGGAACTTCGGCATCGCGATCTTCCCCGACTTCACCTCGCGGAAGCGCGTGGAGTCGATCTCCGCGGCGTTGGTCACCCCCTGCGCGCGCAACTCGCGCCCGCGGGCCATGAACGGCTCCATGGACTCGTGATAGCAGGCGACGTGAAAGCGAGGCGCCTTGGGGTCGCGCGCCAGGCACGTCATCACCTTGCCGTCCCGCAGCGTGATGAGCTTGCCGTCGCTCCCGTAGCCGAGGACGCGCGCATTGGCGCGATACTCGGGCGGGAGCGGCAAGACCGCCGCCGCGACCTGTTCTGCCGCCGGCGGGATGGTCCCCTGCGCTGCCACGTAGGTCGGGGCCGCGGACAGGAGTGCGGCGAACAGCAGGTGACGAGCAGGCATCAGGTCGAGTTCCGGAAGAGAGGGGGGGCGATTCAGCGGACGTGCCGTGGTGACGCGTCGTGCGCGTCACCACCGTGGTCATCTCCTACCTAACGCAGCGCAGCCAGCCCGGCGCCGAGGCGCGGGAGGGCGGCGGCGATTTCCTCGAGGCTCACCGCGCCGACAGAGAGTCGGCACCATCCGCTCTCCCCTTCGGCCCCGAAGGCGTGGAACGGGACCACCGCGAGCCCCGCCTCGCGCAGGAGCCAGCCGCGAATGTCCTCGCTCGTCTTGAGCACGTCGCCCTGCGGCGTCGTCTTGCCGTACAGGTTGAAGCGTGCGCTCAGGTAGATCGCCCCCTGCGGCGCAATGGCGTCGACCGAGAAGCCCTGGCCCTTGAGGGCGTTGATGCCCTGGTAGAGGGCGTCGAGGCGCGCCTGCACGCCGGCGAGGAGCTGTGCGCGGAAGTCAGCAATTCCGTCCTCGTGCAGCAGCAACGCGGCGGTCGCCACCTGCTCGGCGCGCGGCGCCCAGGTCCCGACGTGGCTCAGGAAGTTGTTCATCCCTTCCATCACGTCCGTGGGCCCGAGGACCCATCCGACCCGCACGCCCGTGGCAGCGAAGGCCTTCGAGATCCCGTCGATCAGGATGGTGTAGCGCGCCATCTCGGGGCGCAGGTTCACCGGGTCGACGTGGACCGTGTCGCCAAAGGTGAGCTGCCAGTACACCTGGTCGTACATGAGGTACAACGGGCGCTCGGCCTTGCCGCGGCGCGCATTCTCCTCGAGCACGAGGTCACAGATGGCGCCTAACGACTCGGCGGTGAAGGCGGTGCCGCAGGGATTGAGCGGCGAGTTGAGCGCCAGCATGCGCGCCCCGCGCAGGTGCGGCGCGAGCACTTCCGCCGAGGGCATGAACGATTCCTCGGCGGTCGTGGCGACCGGGTCGGCGACCGCGCCGACCATGTGGCAGTAGTAGTTGTTGTTCCAGCTCGGCGCCGGATACACGACGCGGTCGCCCGGATCGACCAGCGTGCAGTACGTCCCGTAGACGCCGGGACGCGACCCGGACGTGATGATGACCGACTCGACCGGATAGCGCAGCCCTAACGAGCGCTCGTAGTAGGTGACGACCGCTTCCCGCAGCGACGGAAGGCCGGCGCCCGGCGGGTAGTTGGTCTCACCGCGAGCCAGCGCCTGGGTGATCCCCTGCTCCAGCGACGCCGGGATCCGGAACATCTTCGGATCGAAATCGCCGACCGTCAGGTTGCAGACCTTCTCGCCGGCGGCGATCCGCTGGCGGATCTCGCCGGCGATCTTGAGAATGGCCGACCCTTCCAGGGTCCCGACCGAGGACGAGACGCGTCCGGGCATCTTGGGTCCGCGGACGAGCGCGGTCACATCGTTCACGTCGGCGGCATGCGTCATGGTCCCCTCCAGCTGTGGCGGTCGGCGTTGCGTGCACCGCAACATACCGGGGTTTCGGGTGCGCTCCAACCGTCGGACGAGACTGTGGCACTGACCGTGCAACGGTCGTCCTATTCCAGACCGGGTACGGCGGGGGTCGCTCGGGCCCCCGAACCCGGTGAGGCGGCGCGACGAATCGTGGGTATACTTAGTCCGTCGCAACCTCCTTCCCGTCTTCACCTTGCGCTCCGACGGAGCACCTGTGCGTCTTCACACCATCGCCCCCGTCGTCTCCCTCCTGGCCGCGCTCGCCCTCCCGGCGGGAGCCCAGCAGACCCCGCCGGCCACGCCGCGCAGCACCAGCGCCCTCCCGGTCGTCCCGGGGGCCAGGGTGCGGATCTCCGCCACCACGCTGGTGTCGCCGCTGCTCGCCAACTTCCTGGAAATGAAGGGCGACACCGCGGTCTTCATCGAGGCGGCCGCCGGGCGCGGAATCTGGACCTTCCCGGTCGACCAGATCACCAAGCTCGAGGTGAGCCGGGGCGATCAGCTGTACAACCGTCGCCCGATCTTGAAGGGGGCCGCCATCGGCGCCCCCATCGGCGCCCTCGTCCTTTGGGGGGCCACCGGCCTGTATCACCCGTCCGACTCGGCCAAGCAGTTCAACCGCAGCGCCACCGCCGGCGCCGGCCTCGTGATCGGGGCCATCATCGGGGGAGTGGTGGGGTCGCGCGCCGCGCAGGAGCGCTTCATGAGCCTCCCGCTCCCGCGCCGCATCTCGTTCAATCCCTTCCGGCGTGACGGGATGGAAGTGGGGCTGGGCTTCACCTTCTAGCGGCGGCCGGCGAGGGGACAGACCAACGGGGGAGCGACGTCACGGTCGCTCCCCCGCTTTCGTGCGGGCCCCGATCGAATCCGCGGGCGTTGCTACGGCGCCGCGGCGAGTCGTGCCGAGTCGGTGAGCGTCGCCCCGCGTGCCGCCCAGGCGTCGAACGTCTCGGCATCCCCCAGGAGGCCGAGCGACCAAGTGGCGTCGCGCACGACGGCAACGGCGGCCGAGCGGTCGAGGAGCCCGTCGACCGCCTGCTTCACGCAGACGTCGGTGGCGACGCCGCAGACGATGAAGTCCGGGGTGCCGCCTAACGCCTCGCGCAACGCGGCCACGAAGGCGTTGGCACCGGCGTTCCCCTCGAACACCGAGAATTCGCGCTTCTGCACGAAGACGGGCCGACGCTCGCTCACCGCGCGGCGCGCGACCTCGCGCGCCAGCGCATCGTTGGCGTCGCGCGGCAGGATGAGCGCCTCGGCCCCGGGGTCGATCTCCTGGATCAGCGCCGCCCCCCGCCGTTCGTCGGCATCGGGGGAGAGTCCCATGCAGTGCGGTGGGTAGGTCCCCTTGGTGGCGTCGGGCGCCACGACGTCGATTTCGCGATCGCCGTAGTCGTGCCAGTCGCCCGTGAAGACGACCACGTGGCAGTGCGCCCGCATCCACGCGACGGTGCGCACGATGGCGGGCGCCGCCTGCGTGGCACCGACGTCACCTGCATCGAAGAGGTTGTGCACGTACAGGCGCCCCTCCGGGCGCATGAAGTCGTGCTGGACGTCCACCACCCAGCCGATGCGGGGGCGAGCCGCGAGCGCCGGGGCGTTCATGGCGTGGGATCGGTGCGGCCGAGCGCGCCGAGGTCGACGCGCACGAGGCGAGCGTTGGGGGCGTAGCCGCGCCCTACCTTGCTCTCCAGGCGCCCGTCGACCATCACGACGTCGGCGGTGAAGTCGAAGCTGTTGAGCAGGCCGTCGTGCTCGCCGTCGTTGTGCCCGAGGAGCGACGAGCCGACCCCATAGCCGGTGACCGGGATCTGTTCGCGCTCGAAGCGCCGGATCTTGGCGGGGGTGAAGCCGCCCGACACGATGATGCCTACCTCGGGAAAGCCGCCCCCATCGAGCGCGGCACGCAGGCGGCGCACCAACTCCGGGTTCACCCCGGTGAGTCCCTCGCGCCCGCGGGCCGCCGCGTCGGCGGTGAGCGAGGTGTCGACGATTCGTTCGCTCGTATCCACCCGCACCGCTGCCAGCGACCCCGTGCCGAACGTGGTATGCATCGCGCGCGCCACGGCCAGCGCGTCTCGCACGACGTCGTTATGGTAGTCGACGAGCGAGACGACCTTCACATCGGGCTCGTGCGCGTGGCAGTAGCGCGTGAAGGCCAGCGTCGCCGCGACCACATCGCCGCCGAAGGCGGCGATCATCGCGTGCGGCATCGTGCCCACGCCCGAGGCCCCCCACCAGGCCCCACCGGCATCGCTCGAAACACTCCCCGCGCCCCCAACGCGGGCCGCGTACCCGTCCGGGGTCTGCACGCGCCAATCGTCGTGGCGCGCCCCCATGAAGATCACCGGCTTCCCGTTGGCGGCATCCATCACCCGTCGCACGTTGGTCGCCACGAGCGATCGCCGCGCGAGTACGCCGAGGTAGTCGGTCTCCAGGTGCGCAAAGGCGATGTAGGGACCGGTGATCAGGAGCGCCGTCTCGCGCGGCGCCAGCGGATCGCCGTCGATGAGCGTCTCGATCGTCAGGTCGTCGATGCCGTACGCGCGCCCCGAGTACGGATGACGCGCCAGCTGCGTCTGCAGCATGCGGATGACCTCGTACACGCCGGCGATGATCCCATGCTGCTTGGCGAAGACCTGCATCCGGACCACCGGGTCGCGCTGGTCGAAGGCGACCGTGTTGGTGGTGCGCACGAAGTACCGGTCGGCATACCACCCTTCCCGCATGCGAGGATCGAACTGGAAGAGCGATGCGGGAAACGCGCGCAGCGCCTCGTGCAATGCGCGATGCCGCGCCTCGGGCGGTTCGCTCGGCGGGGCGTCGAAATGCGCCGACGATGTCATGATGGACGGGTGCGCGCGGAGATTCGCGGGGGGCAGGCCACCTGTCGCGCGTCGCCGGTACGGTGACGTGTGGAGATCGGGTGGCCTCGAGTCACGCCCACAACCTGACCGCACGTCCCGGCATTGTCTATGGGGCGACGCCCACTCGCGCGACCACCGCGCCGCCACTCGCAACCGATCACGCCGCCGCGGATCACGCGGGATCGCGCGACGAATCACGCACGACCTCGCACAACACCTCGATCGCGCGCGTCATGACCGGCGCATCGAAGCCGGCGAAGCCGAGCAGCAGCGCGCCCCGCGAACGCGGGACGATCGACAAGGCCCCCAGCGGCGAGGCCACGACCCCGCGTGCGTGCGCGGCGCGCGCGAGCGCGGCATCGTCGTGCCCTGCGTGCAGCCATCCCACGAGGTGCATCCCCGCATCGACCGGTTGCGCCTCGAGCCACGACGATGCGCGCTCGGCGAGGAGACGCAGCAGCGTGTCCTGACGCTCGGCATAGAGCCCGCGCATGCGCCGCACGTGGCGCGCGAAGTGCCCCTCGGCGATGAAGTCGGCGACGACGGCCTGCTCCAGCGACGACGGATGGCGATCGACCGCGGCACGCGCCTGGGCGAACGGCTCGACCAACTCCGGAGGGACGACGACGTAGCCCAGTCGCAGCGCGGGAAAGAGCGTCTTGCTGAAGGTCCCCACGTAGACCACGCGCCCCTCGAGGTCCATCCCCTGCAACGAGGGGAGGGGACGCCCACGAAAGCGATACTCGCTATCGAAGTCGTCTTCCACCACCCACGCCCCACGACGACGCGCCCATTGCAGCAGCGCCAGGCGGCGTGCCGCGCTGAGCGTCACGCCTAACGGGAACTGGTGCGACGGCGTGACGCAGGCGAGCCTCGGCGTCACCGCGAGGGCGTCGAGGGCGGCCACGTCGAGTCCGTCTGCATCGACCGGGATCGGGGCGAGCGCTGCACCGGCCGCGAGCAGCGCGGCGCGCGTCCCGCGATACCCGGGGTCCTCGATGGCCGCCACGTCGCCCGGGTCGAGCAGGACGCGCGCGCAGAGGTCGAAGGCCTGCTGCGCCCCGCTCACCACGATGACCTGCCGTTCGTCGCAGTTGACCGCCCGCGCCTGACGCAGGTACTCCGCGATGGCGGCGCGCAGCGGTGGGTGGCCATGCGGTTCGGCGTAGGCAAGTTGCGCGGCGGTGAGGCGGCGCCAGCGGCGCGCGAGCAGTCGCCCCCACAGCTGCAACGGGAAGTGATCGAGCGCCGGCGTCCCGAGGCGGAAGGCGCGCGCCCCGGTCACCCCATGCATCGGCGACGACGTCACCGAGAGCGACGCCAGCAGCCGCCCGCGATGGGAGGTCTGCGGTCGCGATAGCTTGTCGCCGGCCGGGGAGGCCGGCCCTGCGGTGCGCGAACGCGGGGGCGCCGCGGAGGGCTCGGCCCCCGGACGCGCCCGGAGATGGTCGTCGGGGACGACGTGCGCCACGAACGTCCCCCTGCGCTGCTGGCCGCGCAGGTACCCTTCGGCGCGCAGCTGGTCAAAGACGAGGGCGACGGTGGTGCGGGAGACGTCGAGCGACTCGGCAAGCCCGCGCGTCCCGGGGAGGCGGATCCCCGGGGCGAGCCGTCCCTCCAGGATGGCCCCTCGCAAGGCGGCGTACAGTTGCCGCTGCAATGGTTCGACGGCCTCGGGGTCGAGCGCGAGGGCAAGCGGGACCGCACTCCCTCGACGTGCGGATCTGGCCTTATCAGTTGTTTGCTTTCTGGCCATTTCGATAGAACCAGTGATGGCGTAAAGTCACCGAAGGATTCGCCGTTCGCTACGCCGCCTGGCCACAAGAGCCTCTTCACACCGCCGATAGGTGCGCATGACCGCGTCCGTTCCCAGCCCCGCTCCCACCCTGGCCTCGACCAGCGACCGAACGCACCTCCGCGTCCATCCCGAGCGGTCGGCGCCGGACGAGGTCGCGGGGATCCTGCGCGACGGGCTGGTGGCTCACATCGCCGTTGCCGACGACGCGGGGCCGGTGGTCATCCCCATGACGTACGCCCTCGATGAGGTGCGCCCGGGGACGATCTATGTCCACGGCGCGCACCACTCGCGCCTCATGCAGCACGTGGCGAGCGGGAAGCCGGTCTGCGTGTCGGTGACGCTGGTCGACGGCCTCGTGTACTCGCGCACCGCGCTCTACCACTCGGTGAACTATCGGAGCGCCGTCTGCTTCGGGACGGCGCGGGTGGTCGATGACCCCGAGGAGCAGATGCGGGCGTCGCTCGCGCTCATGCTGCGCTACTTCCCGGGGCGCACGGAGGGGGTCGACTTCGATCCGATTCCCGAGGAGCACCTGCGGGGCACCTCGTACGTGGCCATCGAGGTCACCGACGCCAGCGCCAAGGTCCGTCGTGGCGGCCCCAAGGGCCCTCGCGATCAGGACCCCACCGCGCCCGGCACCGCGGGCGTGCTGGTGTTCGACCCCCCGCGTTAGGATCTCCCCGTCGTCGGCCCGTCCCCACCATCGCTGGGGCGTGACCGTCGCCAAACCCGCCATTCGCGAATGAAGCAGCATCACTATTCCGTCGATGTCCGCTGGACCGGCAACCTGGGCGAAGGGACCGCGAGCTATCGCGGTTACCGCCGATCGCACGAGTTGTCGGCGCCGGGCAAGGCGCCGATCGCAGGATCGTCCGATCCTGCCTTTCGCGGCGATGCCGACTGCTACAACCCCGAGGAGCTGCTCGTGGGGGCGCTGTCGGCGTGTCACATGCTCTGGTTCCTGCACCAGTGCGCCGACGCGGGGGTGGTGCTGGAGACCTACGAGGATTCGCCCGAGGGGGTGATGGTCGAGGCGTCGGGCGGGGGTGGGCGCTTCGTCGAGGTGGTGCTGCGCCCGCGCACAACCGTTCGCGGCGACGTGGCGCCCGGGCTGCTCCGACAGTTGCACGAGCGTTCGCACGCGCTGTGCTTCGTCGCCAACTCGATGAACTTCCCCGTGCGCGTCGAACCTGCGGTGGACTGACCGCCATCCCGGCGAGGATGCCCGACCTGGCAGGCGCCGCCGCCTAACGCCTTTCGCTGATGCGCCCCGCCAGCACCAACATCGGCCAGCGCACCAGTCGCGGCGTCGCGCCGTCGGGCCACGCGACGGCCAGCCGCTCGCGCAATTCCTCGAGCGGATCGCCCCCCTCCTGCTCCCGGGCGCGCTTGAGCGCCGACCAGGTGCCCAGGAACCCCGTCAGGCCGTCGCGGTCGAGCAAGGCCTCGATGGGGGGCGACTCGACCGGAAGCCGCGGGAAGGGAAACTCGAGCGTGGCGTAGCCGCTCTCCACATGCCGGCGCTCGAACGGCCAGTACGACCCCAGGCGTGCCTCGTAGAACCAGTGCACGACGGCATCCACCGCCGCATCGACTTCGACCATGCCGTACGTCCAGGCCGCGATCGCCGCGCCGGGGACAGCCACACGTTGCACCTCGCGGTAGAAGGCGGCGAGATCGAACCAGTGCAGCGCCTGCGCGACGGTCACCAGGTCGACCGACGCGTCGGCGAGCGGAGCCTGCTCGGCTGGTGCGACGTGGTAGGTCACGCGAGGGTGCGCGGTTGCGTGCGCCACCTGGCTGGCACTCGCGTCGGTGGCATCGACGTGCGAGAACTGCCCGGCCAGCAGGATGGCCGCCTGCCCGCTCCCCGTCCCAACGTCCCAGCAGCGCTCGCGGCGCGGCGCCAGCGCCGCGACGTTGGCAATCAGCGCCGCCGGATACGTGGGACGAAAGGCCGCGTAGGAACCCGCCTGTGGCGCGAAGTGGTCCTGGAAGGCGCTCATGGTTTCAGCTGACGGATGACGAGGGCGTTCCCCACCGCGCGCTCGCCGGTGGGATCAGAGGGGAAGTTCACGATCTCCCCCTTCACCCAGAGCGCGCTGGAGCCGCCGCCGTCGAGGTTCATCGCCTGGCCGGCACCTAACGCGATGAGCGCGTCGCCGAGCTCAACGAGCGACATCCCGACGCTCCACGGACGTCGCCCGTCGACGACAACGAGCAGGAGCTGGGTGGAATCGCGCGAGAGGGCGATGGCGCTGCGCGGGTGGCGCGCCGAAGAGAAGCGCGGGAAGGTCCCCTCGAGTGAATCGGCGAGGACGCCGACGTTGGCGCCGTCCTGCACCACGCGCGGCCAGCCCCCCACCGAGGTCTGCGCGCTGAAGGTAGGGACGCCGAGCCCCGCCAGCACACGTACGGTGCCCCCGCGCCGGGCGAGCGCTCGCACGAAGGCGATGGCCGAGTCGCCGGTGGCGCTCAGGACCGCACCGCGCGGCGCGATGCGCGACGCGCCGCCAACGCGCGGACGTGGCGTGGCGACGCGATAGCGGAGCGTGTCGCCGCGCGCACCAGCGAACGTCAGCGCGACTTCCACCGCCCGGCGCGTGGCCGCGAGGCTCGCCGCGCGCGCGCTGTCGGCCCGCAGCTGCGCGACAGAGGGCGCAGGGCGCGGCGCCGGCGCGGCATCCGGGTCACGCGGGCGCACCGCCGTCGCGCGCGCGCCCGTGAGCGTATCACCGGGCGCCTCACCGGGCGTCTCGCCGAGCGTTCGGTCGCCGTACCAGGGCGTATAGAGCACCAGCCCTTCGGTGTGCGGCGGGCGATAGTTGATCCCCACAAGCGGCTGCGTTCCGCGCCCGGCATACACGGCGCCGTGCAGCTCGAAACGTCCGATATGCACCCCGCCGCGACGGTCGACGGCGAACTGGGTGTGGGCATTGTCGAATGCGTCGTGGGGCGAGTCGGTGATCACCGCCCCTTTCACCCATTCCCCACGGATGACGTGGTTGTTCTCGACCTCGCCGGTGCCGAGATCGAAGAAGTCGGCGTTGATGGCGACCAAGGGACGCTCGCCACGCGCCGTGAGGCGCTGCACCATCGCGCTCACCCGCTCGCGCCCCACCATGCGCTCGGCGGCCCGAACGCCGTCAATCGCATAGCCTTTTTGGCGCAGGTCGATCGTCGCGACGTGCAGGAGCCACGGCCCTTCGGGGCGCAGCAGGCACGTGTACGTGACGCCGGGCGCGATGGTGTCGACCGTCTGCCGCACCGTTGGTGCGGGGAGGACACGCGTCGTGTCGCCGACGCAACGCCGCACCCCCTGCTCCTGCGCCTTGCCCCACGTGGGAACCGCCAACAGGAGTGCAGGGACGGACAGCAGAATCCGTATTGACGCACGCCGCAACATCCCTGACACTTTCGCCCACAGCGAAGGCCAGACGCTTCGCGTTGAGAACATGCCTCTCACCCCCAGGAGATACCTCCAGATGCGAACTTGGGTCGTACGCGCCCTTGCCGTCGCGACGCTGGGTTGGTTTGCCACGTCGTCCGCGGTGCAAGCACAGAATACCATCACGCTCGAAGGGAGCGTGGTCGGAAAGGAGGGCGAGCCGATTGTTGGCGCGCAGATCGCTGTCACGAACGTCGCTACAAGTGAACGCCGCAACGTCACCACGCGCCAGAACGGGGAGTTCCGGCTGCTCGGCCTCTTCTCCGGCAAGTACTCGATCGACGTGCGGGCGCTGGGTTACAAGCCGGTCCAGGATTCGGTGCAGCTCGTGATCGGCACGCGCGCCCGCCTCACGATCACGATGGAGAAGGGGGCGACCGAACTGCAGGCCGTCGCCGTCACCGCCGAGCGCGTGAAGCAGGTCGAAGTACAGCGCCTGTCCATCTCGGCCCCCGTGCTCAAGGAAGAGATCGAGAACCTCCCGATGAACGCGCGCGGCGTGATGAACCTCGCCGCCATCGCCCCGGGGGTGAAGAGCTACGCGCCGCAGCAGGGGCGCGCGCTCCCGTCGGCTGGCGGTGCGCCGGACCTGCGCTTCATCAACCTCTACATGGACGGCGTAGAGATGAAGTCGCTGTACAACGGCAACCTCGTCGGCATTCCGCAGACCGGGTCGCCGTTGCCGCAGGAAGCGCTCGAGGAGTTCCGCGTGTACCTCAACCCGTACGACGCCGAGTACTCGCGCGCGGGTTCGTACGTGATCTCGGCGGTGAGCCGCCGCGGCACCGACAAGTGGGAAGGGTCGGCCTTCGGCTTCTACCAGGGCAAGGACTACATCGCCCGCACGTTCATTCAGGAGCGCGCCAATTCGTTGCTGCCGAAGTACGGGCGCAACCAGTTCGGCCTCAACCTTCGCGGCCCGATTGCCAAGGGGAAGCTCTACTTTGCCGGGAGCTACGAAGGGACGCTCACCGACAACTACATCGACGTGGTTCCGACCACGACGTATGCGCCGTGGCAGAAATACAAGGGCTCGTTCCTGGCGCCGCAGAAGAACCACACCTTCTTCTCGCGCCTCACCGCCACGCCGAACGACAAGAGCACGTACGACTTCATGTGGTCGACGCGCATCCTCGACGGCGAGGGGAACTTCGGCGGGCGCTCGTCGCAGGATGCGGGGATCTCGCAGAAGTACCTGATCAACACCGCACAGCTGCGCCACCGCTGGCTCCCGACCACCAACCTGGTCAACGAGCTGTCGCTGCAGTACGTGCAGTGGAACCACACCGAGGCGCCGCTGCTTCCCGGGCCGACCTTCACGTACCCCGGCATCATCACGGGGACGTCGGGCTTCCCGCTCGAGCTGCGCGAGAAGCACTTCCGCCTGGTCAACCGCTCGACCTACAACCTGGACGACTGGGGCGGCAACCACCTGATCAAGTTTGGCGCCGAGCTCTCCAGGATCAACGGCAGCCAGTACCTCCCGTCCAACCAGTTCGGGTCGTTCAGCTTCCTCACCGACACGTCGAGCCTGCCTAACGCTGCCTCGATCTCGGTGGGCTTCAGCAACGCCGCCGGCACCGATGACGCGCGCGCCAGCGCGACGGGCTACACGACGGGCTTCTACCTCAACGACGAGTGGCGCCCGCGCGAGAACCTCACGATCAACCTCGGCCTGCGCTACGACGCCGAGCTCAACACGCTCAACAACGACCAGACGGTGCCGTGGGCCAGCGATTCGCGCCTCACGTCGCGCGCCGAGCTCGCCGACTTCATCAACCGCGGCGACCGCAAGAACGACCTGAACAACTTCTCGCCGCGCATCTCGTTCTCGTGGGACCCCAACAAGCAGAACAAGACGTTCGTGCGCGGCGGCTTCGCGATCCTCTACGATCGCGTGACGTCGTTCATCGGCTTCCAGGAGCGCCTCAACTCGACGTGGCGGTCGTACACCTTTGCCAACCCCGGCACGAAGGACCCGGCCGTGCTGCGCCAGCGCGTTGCGGCTGGCGGCGCCACCGCCCCGCTCTCGCCGGTACTGGTCAAGAACCTCATGCGCACGCCAGAAAACTGGCAGTACTCCCTGGGCGTCGGGCACCAGTTCACGGACGCCTTCGGCGTCAACGTCGACTACGTGAACCAGAACATCAAGAACCTGTACGTGCGCCTCAACGCCAACTGGTTCAACGCCGCCGCCAACGTGCGCGCGCGCGTCCTCAGCCCGGCGTACGGCGACATCATCCTGTGGGATGACTTCGGCAAGGCGAAGTTCTCCGGCCTCGTCACGCAGGCCACCTACAGCAAGAATGGCCAGCGCTTCAACCTGGCCTACACGCTGGGGTGGTACAAGTCGGACTTCGACGGGAACCTGGCCAACATCTTCCCGAACCGCTCGTCGTACCAGATGCAGTACACCTCGGGCGACGAGCGTCACCGCTTCGTCCTCTCGACCATCAACAAGCTGCCGTTCGGGATCCAGGCCTCGACCATCACGCAGGTGGCGTCGCCGCGCCCGTACGTGGCCATCGATGGCAAGGACCTCAACCTCAACAACGTCACCTTCGACGACTTCACCGGCCCGGATCGTGTCATCCGCCCGGAGGGCTCGTGGGAGAACTGGTACAAGACGGTCGACCTGCGCCTCCAGCGCGCGCTCATCCAGCGCGGGTCGCAGAAGATCACGGTCATGGCCGAGGTCTTCAACCTGTTCAACAGCGAGAACATCTCGGCATTCGGCGGGCAGAAGTTCAGCGGCACGACGCCGATCACCACGTTCGGCCAGTCGACCGGTGCCTTCGCCGCTCGTCAGGCACAGCTGGGCTTCAAGGTCGACTTCTGATCAGGACATGCGGGAACCGGTGACCCAACGGTCGCCCGCCCTGCGACTGGACTGATCACGAAGCGAAGGAGGAACGCGGGGTCGCCCATCGGGTGGCCCCGCGTTCGCCTTCCGTGACGTGCCCCCCTCGTGGCGCGCGAGGCGGGGCGGTAACGTCCCCGCATGTCCTCCCGCCACGTTCGCACCTGCACGCTCTGTGAAGCCATGTGCGGCATCGTGGTGGAGCACGACGGTGACCGCGTCCTGGGCATTCGGGGCGACGCCGACGACCCGTTCAGCCGGGGACACATCTGTCCCAAGGCGGTCGCGCTGCAGGACCTGCACCACGACCCCGACCGCCTGCGCACCCCGGTCCGGCGTGACGGCGAGCGATGGGTCCCCACGGCGTGGGGCGAGGCCTTCGACCTCGTCGCCCGTCAGTTGCAAGCCGTGCAACGCACCCACGGACGCGATGCCGTCGCCGTCTACCTCGGCAACCCCACCGCGCACTCGCTGGGTGCCCTGCTCACCGCTCCAGGGTTCATCCGGGCGCTGCGCACGCGCAATCGCTACTCGGCGACGTCGGTCGACCAGCTGCCACATCACGTGGCCGCCACGCTCATGTTCGGCCACGGCTTCCTCATCCCCATCCCGGACCTCGAGCGCACCGAGCACCTGCTGATCCTCGGGGCCAACCCCGCGGCGTCCAACGGTTCGCTGATGACCGCCGGCGACGTGAAGGCGCGGCTCAAGGCGATCCGCACGCGGGGTGGGCGCATCGTGCTCGTCGATCCGCGCCGAACCGAAACGGCGGCGCTGGCCGACGACCATCACTTCATTCGGCCGGGGACCGACGCCCTCCTCCTGCTGGCGCTCCTGCACGTCATCTTCAACGAGGCGCTGTCGCGCGCCGATGCCCTTCCGTCGTTTGTCACTGGGGTCGAGGAGGTGCGCGCGCTCGCGCTGCGCTTCCCCCCCGAGCGGGTCGCGGTGGCCACCGGCATGCGCGCCGGCACCATCCGGCAGATGGCGCGCGACTTCGCGCGCGCCGAACGCGCGGTGTGCTACGGCCGTGTCGGGGTGTCGATGCAGGAGTTCGGCGCCCTCTCCTGCTGGCTCATCACCGTGCTCAACGCCGTCACGGGACGACTGGACGCCTATGGGGGCGCGATGTTCACGCAGCCGGCCGTCGAGGTCGTGCGCGGTCGGGGCGGACTCGGGACGACACGCCTGGGGCGCTGGCGCTCGCGCGTGCGCGGGCTCCCGGAGTACGCGGGCGAGCTCCCGGTGAGTGCCCTGGCCGAGGAGATGGAGACGCCAGGTCCTGGGCAGGTGCGTGCGCTCGTGACGCACGCGGGCAATCCGGTGCTCTCCACGCCGAACGGTGCACGGCTCGAGCGCGCGATGGTTGGGCTCGACTTCTACGTCGCCGTCGACTTCTACGTGAACGAGACGACGCGTCACGCGCACGTGATCCTCCCCCCGACCGGGCCGCTCGAACGCGACCACTACGACCTGGTGTTCAACGCACTGGCCGTGCACAACACCGCGAAGTACTCCCCCGCCATGGTGGCCCGCCCCACCCACGCGCGACACGACTGGGAGATCTTCAATGAACTCACCTGGCGGGTCGAACGCGGGAGCCTGGCGCAACGCCTGCAGGCGCGCGCCCGCGCAGCGATGGTGCGTGCCCTGCGTGCGCGCGGCATGCTCGACGTGGCGCTTCGCTTTGGACCGTTTGGCAACAGCATCAACCTCATCGGGAGCGGGATGAGCGTACGTCGCCTCGAACGCTCGCCGCACGGGGTCGACCTCGGCTCCTTGCAGCCGGTGCTCCCGGCGCGCCTTCGGACCAGCGACCGGACGGTACGTCTCGCACCGCCGGAATTCATGGCCGACCTGCCGCGCCTGGAAGCCTCGCTCGAACTGGCACCAGTCACCGGGAGCGGGACGCTTGCCCTGATCGGGCGGCGCGAGTTGCGGTCCAACAACTCATGGATGCACAACGCCGAGCGCCTGATGCGCGGTGACGATCGGTGCACGCTGCTGATGCACCCGCGGGATGCCGAGGCGCGCGGTATCGTGGCGGGGACGCGGGTGCGCGTGCGCTCGCGCGTGGGAGATGTGGTGGTGCCGCTCGAGGTGAGCGATACCGTCATGCCGGGGGTGGTTTCGCTCCCGCACGGCTTCGGACATGCCCGACCCGGGGTCGCGTTGCACGTGGCGACCCAGCACCCCGGGGCCTCGCTCAATGACCTGACGGACGATCAGCGGGTCGACGCGCTCGTGGGGACGGCGGCCTTCACCGGAGTCCCGGTCGAGGTGTCCCCTGCGTAGGATTCGTCGGACCTCTCGCCACCGCCCTGCATGATCACCTACGATCCCAAGAACTGGATTCGGATCCTTCTCGATTTTCCGAGGAGCCCGGTCTTCCGCACGCTCTTCTTCGACGTGGTGGGGGCCGGCGTCTACGCGGCGCTGGTGGTGTGGGCCGAGAACGCGATGCGCCTTTCCGTTCCGCTCGGCCCCTCGTTCCTGTCGATCCTGGGGATCATCCTCGGCCTGCTCCTCGTCTTTCGGACCAACACGGCGTACGACCGGTGGTGGGAGGGACGGCGACTGTGGGGGCAACTCGTGAACGTGTCGCGCGGGCTGTCGCACTCGCTGGACGCGATGCTGGCGACCGACGCCCCCGCGCGCGCGACCTACGCCGAGCTGCTCGCCGCCTTCCCCGCGACGCTCGCGCAGCACCTGCGCGCGGCGCGCAACGTGGAGGCACCGCACCGTCCCAACGCCCTGCTCCGCGGACTCTTCGCGCAGGTGCACGACGACGTGCGGCAGGGGGCGCTCCCGCGCGAGGCCATCGTCGCACTGACGCCGATGCTGGCGACGTTCGATGACGTCTGCGGCGCCTGCGAGCGCATTCGCAACACGCCGATCCCCTTCTCGTACAGCTCCTACATCAAGCAGTTCGTCGTGCTGTACGCGCTGGTGATGCCGTTCGGGCTGGCGCGGGAGTTCGGTTACGGGACGGTGATCGCGTCGATGTTCACCTTCTTCGCCACGATGGGGCTCGAGCTGCTGGCCACCGAGATCGAGGAGCCGTTCGGCGGCGATCGCAACGACCTGCCGCTCGACGACCTGGCGGATCGCATCGCGCGCGACACGCGCGCCCTCCTGCTGACCCCGCGGAACGCCTAACGCCGCGCCATTTCCGGGGGATGGCGCCGCCGCGCCGGAACGGTCGGCGGGGCATCGCGATCATGCGTGGCGGCGACGGATCGCCTGCCGCGCTCACCGGTGGAGGCTCAGCCCTCGTCGAACTGCTGCCGTGCCTCGCCGTAGCCGCCGCCGTCCACGACCCGGCGGTAGCCCATGCGGCGCAGCGTGTCCGCGGCGCTCGCCGATCGCGCCCCGCTGGCGCAGTAGACGAGGATGTTCGTGTCGTGCGTGATCTCGGGGAGCCCGGTGATCGCCTGCTCGATCGACCCGACCGGCATGCACTTGGCACCCGGGAGGTGCCCCAGCCAGTACTCGAGGTGCGAGCGCACGTCGATGACCACGTCGACCTTCTTGTTGCGGAACTTCGCCATCCGAATGTCCTCCCGCGATGCCTGAGGGTACCTGCTTGGACACGGGGCGCGACAAGTCCTCCCCGCGACGTCTTCCGGCAATTTGCACCCTTGCGCCGAAATAATCAACCATGTAGTAATATAGTTAACCATCTGATCGTCGGCTGTCCCCCCTCGCGTCCGGCAGCGCCACGCTGCGGAGGCCTCCCATGAGTCGCACCGTGATCCTCGGCGCCGGTATCTCCGGCCACACGGCCGCCACCCGACTCCGGCAACGCCTCGGGCGCGAGCACGAGGTCATCGTCGTCACCCCCAACTCCAGGTGGAACTGGATCCCGTCCAACATCTGGGTCGGGGTGGGGCGCATGACGAGCGACGACGTGACGTTCGCACTGGCGCCCGTGTACCAAAAGCTCGGGATCACCTACGTCCAGGCCAAGGGGACCGAGATCCACCCCGAGGGGGACGCCGCCAATCCGGCGCCGTACGTGACGGTGGAGCACACCAGCGAGGGGCGCCGCGGCGAGGTGGAGCGGATTCCCTACGACTACCTCGTCAATGCGACCGGCCCCAAGCTCAACTTCGGGGCCGTACAGGGCCTTGGACCTGGCGGACACTCGCTCTCGGTCTGCACCGCCTCGCACGCGGAGGAGACGGCCAAGGAGCTCGAGGGGGTCATCGCCAAGCTGCGCGCGGGGGAGAAGCAGACGCTGGTGATTGGCACGAGCCATGGGACGTGCACGTGCGAAGGGGCCGCCTTCGAGTACGTCTTCAACGTGGAGCATGAGATCCGCTCGCGCGGACTGCGCCACCTGGCCGAGATCATCTATCTCTCCAACGAGCACGAGCTGGGCGACTTTGGTGTCGCCGGGCTGCACATGGAGGTTGGCGGCTTCGTGACCCACAGCAAGACGTGGGCAGAGTCGCTGTACACCGAGCGCGGGATCCGCTGGATCCTGCAGGCGCATGTCGAACGTGTGGAGCCCGGCGAGGTCTTCTACGAGACGCTCGACGGGGCGAAGCACTCGCAGCGCTTCGACTTCGCCATGCTGTTGCCGCCGTTCGGTGGCGTCGGCCTTCGATCGTTCGACCAGGGGGGCGCGGAGACCACGTCGGAGCTGTTCGCGCCGAGCGGCTTCATGCGGGTCGACGCGAACTACACGGCCAAGTCGTTCGAGGAATGGAAGCCCGAGGACTGGCCGCGTACGTATCAGAGCCCGAAGTTCGCGAACGTCTTCGCCGTGGGGATCGCCTTCGCGCCGCCGCACCAGCTGTCCAAGCCGTTCAAGAGCCCGAACGGGACGCTGATCGCCCCGTCGCCGCCGCGCACCGGGATGCCGAGCGGGATCATGGGGCGCGCGGTGGCCAATACGATCGCCGACCGCATCCAGCGTGGGGCGAGCGCACCGGCGCACGCCGCCTCCATGGCCACGATGGGGGCCGCCTGCGTGGCCTCGGCGGGGAAAGGGATGCTGCGGGGATCGGCTGCCGCGATGACGATGTACCCGATCGTCCCCGACTACGAGCGCTTTCCGGGGACGGGGCGCGACCTGCGCTTCACCTTTGGCGAGATCGGGCTGGCGGCGCACTGGATCAAGTACTTCCTCCACCACGCCTTCATCTGGAAGGCGAAGGGGAAGTTCGGTTGGCAGCTCATTCCGGAATAGGACGACGTGCCATGCCTAACGACCTGACTCCCCTGCCCTCTCGCGCCCCGGCGCCGTACACCGAGGCGTCGTACATCGCGGTCGCCACGCCGCGGACGCGCGCCATGCGCACGTTCCTGCCCTGGCAGCTGTTCCGCTTCCTGGTGATCAACCTGAAGATGCTGCAGATGATCGCCAAGTCGCACGACTAGCGCACCAACCGCTCCGCACCCCCAACGCGGTGCCAATCAGCACGCGGGGGGGATCGAGAGCGTGGCCCTGCTCATGCCGTGCCCGCTACCGTCGCTGACGATGGGCGCGTAGGACGAGCCGCCGCCGAGCTCGCCCCCTCCCTTCGCGCGGCTCCCGATGTGCACGTGCCAGGGCCGAGTGGTCGCGGCGGCATCACCGTTCAGCATCACCTTGACGTCGGTTCCGGCCCCATCAGCCGTCGGCTTCATCGAGGCCACGCCCGTGCCCCTGGCGCCTTCGGTCCCGGCGATCTTGCCGGACCAGGTGGCGTCCCGCGAGGTGAGGGCAAGCGCCGACGGGGACAAGACAGCGAGGGCTAGAAAAGCCCAGGACACACGACGCACCGAATACTCCTGCATCCGGGGATGTCCCCACATCAGGGCTCGTACCGGCGGCTCGCTGCGTGCCACCTTGCAACGCGGCGGTGACAGGCACTAGAACCCGGTCTTCACTCCAAAGAGCAATTGCGCATCGTTGTTGTTGCGAGCGCCACGGCTGCGCGCCGCGCTGTCGTAGAGCGCGAGATACGACACGGTGAAGCTCGTCGACTGGCGCACCGCCAGGCTCAGCTCGGACGTTGAGTTCACGGTGTAACTCTCGAGGTCGGTCACCCGCGGTTGCCAAAAGGTCGTGTGCGACAGCTTGAGCCGCGGATCGAACTGGTGCTTGAAGCGCGCCCGTCCCGACCAGCGCGCCGCCGCGATGATGGACGAGTCCGGCGAAAGCGACGTGGGACGCATGCGCTCGGCGAGCATCGCGAGCGAGATGTTGGCCTCCGTGGCGCCGGTGCTGAGCAGGACCGCCTTGCCACCGAGTCCCACGCCGACGCGGTCGAGCACGCGCTTTTCATAGCTCGCCTCGTAATTGACGAACAGGAAGGGCGAGAGATGATCAAACGGGCGATAGTCGAGCGCGACGGTACCGATCCAGGTGCGCTTGGTGACGGCGCGGGGCACCGAATCGCGCGCCGCATCGGCGTAACCGAAGCTCAGCGTCCCCCGAACCTGCAGCGTGCTGTCGGCGCGTCCGAGTTCGGTGCGTGTGAAGAGGGCGCGCTGCTCCGTATTGCCCTGATAGAGGGACGCCGCCGCCTCGACGCTCCCGGACCACGGCCTGGGCGGGGTCTTGGCGACCGGCGTGGACTGGGCCGTGAGGTGCGCCGGCGTACCGAGCACCACGACGGACAGTAGGCAGACGGCCGCGTATCGCAGGCGCATGGGGGAGCGAAGCGAGGGGGAGACCGATCGACGCGGAACGCGCGCCGTCGACCACCGACGGCGCGCGCGAAGACGGAAGATAGCGCGTTCCTCCACCCCTCGGCCCCGAAAAAACGGAGAAGGTCGGGGCGCATCGGCCGTTCGAGGGCCCGTCTTGTCGCTCTCGGCTACCGATCCGGGATGCGCGACGTGACCGTCCCGGCCGCGTCGAGGAACTCGAGCGACGCCGCCCCTAACGAGTCGACCTTGAGGCGCAGTCGCGGCTTGCCGTTGGGGTCGGAGAGGTTGATGATCGCGTTCCTGGCCGGGTCGCGCCCCACGAAGATGCGCTGGGCCATGAGGGGGACGCCGTTGCGCGGTGCCGCCCACCTTTGCAGCGCCTCGTTGCGCACCGCGCCCTCGGGGAGCTTCATGATCGAATCGCGCTCGGCGACCATGTCATAGATGTCGGCGTTGGCGCGATCGGCGATGGTGAAGCCGGTGCGACGCACCCCGTTGTCGTCGTTGTACTGGAAGTAGAGGATCTGGTCCTGGTTGAACTGGTCGAACGAGAAACCGCTCGACGCGCGGTACTTGCCGTCGGGGCCTGTCTTGCCGTCGAAGGTGAGGCCGCCGTTCTCCGTCCCTTCGTCGTTGAAGAAGATGATCCCGGGACGCGAACCGCCGGCGTAGCCGAACGGCTTCCCCTTGTAGATGGGGCCGATGGAGCGCGGGCGGTTGGAGAGGACCATGCGCAGCTTGCCGTCGGGTTCGACGATGTTGATGCGCTCCACGTCTAGCTCGGCGAAGCGGGCCTTGGCCTGTTGCGGCTGGCGAAAGGCGCCCAGCGCGAGGATGAGGAGGCAGGCCGACGTGACGACGGCGTAGCCCTTGAGCATGCGCACGTCGCGGCGCAGCCTGTCGTGATCCGACATCGGATGACCTCGGGGTGGGGAGATGGCCTCTAGCGTGGCGCGACGAGCCGCTCGCTGAGGGCACGCAGCTTGGCGCGCGCCTCGGCGTCATAGGCCTGGGGGTGCGCCTTGATGGGGGCCGACCGGTTGAAGTAGGTGCCGGTGGGTTCGGTGGTGATGATGGCATTGACCACCGACTCCGCCCCCTCTTCCACCGTGGAGCGCGGGGTGACGTTGAGGGCGCGTGCCATGGTGGTGTTCATCGTCGTCGCCGGGTGCAACGAGTAGGTGAGGACGCCGCGCTTCTCGAGGTCGGGGGCCATGTCGATCGTCATCAGGATCTGTGCGAGCTTGCTCTGTGCGTAACCGCGACCGCCATTGAATCCCTTTTCCATCATCGGGTCGTCGAAGTCGATGGGAGCCTGCGAGCCTGACGAGACGTTGATGATGCGCGACGGGGCGCTGGCGATGATGAGCGGGAGCAGGCGCTTGATGAGGAGGTAGTGCGCGAGGTAGTTGACGGCGAAGTGCATCTCGTGCCCCTCGACGCTGAACTTCCGCGTGCTGTCGAAGACGAAGCCGACGCCGGCGTTGTTGACCAGCACGTCGAGCCGCTGGTAGTCGCGGAGGACGTTGTCGGCCAAGCGGCGAACTTGGTCGAGCGAGGCGAGGTCGGCGGCGTAGAAGCGCGCGTTCCCCTTGCCGCCCTTCGCGAGTTCCGCGACCAACGCCTCGCCGCGCTCGACATTGCGCCCATGCACGATCACGTGCGCCCCGGCGGCGGCGAGGCGACGCGCGACCTCGCGCCCCAGGCCATCGGTGGAGCCGGTGACGAGCGCCACCTTCCCGTTGAGGTCCGGGAGCCTGGCGGCTGGCCCTGGAACCGCGGCCGGCGGCTGCGACGTGGCGCGCGCCGGGAGCACGGCGGCGCCAAGGAGTGCGACGCCGAACGCAAGCGCCGTGCGACGGGTGAAGGCAAACCGCCGAGTGCAGGGCATGTGGGAGAGTCTCAGGTGATGGGCTTGAGGAGGGCGCTCATCCGCGCGTTGAACGCGGGGAGTTCCTTCTCGATGAGGGCCTTGAACGCCGCCTTCGCGCGCTCGAGGTCGGCCTCGAGTTCCTTGATGGTCTGCATCGACGAGTCGGTGGGGCGCCAGTCGGCGCCCCCGGCCACGTCGCCGGCGCCCGAACCGATCTCACCCGCCAGCCACAACAGCGACAGGTAGGTGCGGTACGTCTCGACGAACCACTTGTCGTCGGAGTGCAGGTCGTGGCGTGACAGGAGGATGAGCTCGATGTCGAGCATCTTCTGGTCCATCTCCTTGAGCGCCTTGACTGCCGCCGTGTTGGTGGCGTTGGCCTTGAGCTGGTCCTCGATGTTCTTGCGCAGGACCTCGAGCTGGTTCACGACGGTAGCCGTCTCAGTGAGGCGATCACGCACGCGCACCTGCGCGTCGGTCGAGGCCACAAGGTCCTCGTCGGACGTGGCCAGGTCGCTGGCCTTGAGCACGGTGAGCGGTTGCGTGAACGACTGGCCGCCTGCCGCGAGCGTCACGGTGTACTGCCCGGGAGCGCCTAACGGGCCCTGCGTCTGCGGCTGCTGGATCCCCCAGTGGGCAATGGGACGCGTGTCTTTTCCCTTGTAGGGGGGCTCGTCCCAGATGTACGGGTTGTCGGGCGGGGAGGTCCGCAGGGCGACGGCGACGGCCAGGTCGTAGCGCAGGTTCCACGTCACACGGTTGATCCCCAGGCGCGGCTTCACGCTCATCGTGCGCGCCACGCGCCCGGCGGCGTCGGTGATCTCCAACCTGACGACTGCGGTGTCCGCGGCGCGGAACGTGAGGTCGACGCGTCCTTCGCGCGCGCGGCGCACACCGGGGCGCGGGGCGAAGAGGGTGGCACCGCTGGCTGCCGCCCCGCCGTCCTGCAGCGCCTTGAGATCGCGTAGCACCCAGAGTCCGCGGCCGTACGTGGACACGACAGCGTCATTCCACCCTTTCGGGATCTCGATCCACGTGACGGGCGATGCCGGGAGCCCGGATTGGAAAGGCGTCCAATGCGCCCCGTCGTCCATGGAGTAGTAGAAGGCGTGCCCGGTCCCGGCGAGCAGCATCCCTTTTCGCTCCGGATGTTCCGCAACGCTCAGCACATAGTCGAGCGGATGCGCCGACGGGAGGTCGCCGACGACGCTCTTCCAGCTCTGGCCGTAGTCGGAGGTCTTGAAGAGGTAGGGGCGGCGATCGTCGTTGGTGTGCAGGTCGACGACCATGTACGCCGTGGCCGCATCGTGCGGCGACGGCTCGATCTTGCGCACGGTTCCCCACGCCGGCATCCCGGCCACGTTCTTCGTGAGGTCGGTCCACGCCGTGCCGCCGTTGCGCGTGACCCAGACTTTTCCGTCGTTTGTCCCGGCCCAGATGAGGCCGCGCTCCACCTTGGACGGGGCGATGGCGAAGACGACCGAGCCGTAGAACTGCCCGAGGTTGTCGCCGATCACGCCGCCCGATGGCTTGACCTTCGACGGATCCTTCATCGACAGGTCGGGGGAGATGATGTCCCAGCTCTGCCCCTTGTTATTGGTGCGGAAGATGACCTGGCAGCCGTAGTAGACCGTCTCGGTATCGAACGGGTCGATGGCGAGAGGCGCGGTCCAGTGGCAGCGGTACTTGATGTCGTCGGGGGCGAGTCGAGCGTGATGCGATACGGCTGCACCGAGCGCGCGGTCTGCGTCTTGTGGTTGTAGCGGGTGACCTTGTTGCCGTAGCAGCTGGCCCAGATGACGTCGGGCTCGTTAGGGTCGGGGATCGTGAAGCCCGATTCGCAGCCGCCGATGCCGTGATCCCAGTCGCGCTGCCCGTCGGCCGTCATCCCATAGAAGAGCGGCCCCTGCGGCCCCATCCCCGGCGTGCCGCGCTCGATCCCGTCGGAGGGACCGCGCATCGTCCCGTTGTCCTGCCGGTTGCTGTAGACCCAGTACGGGACGCGGTTGTCGACGGCCACGTGGTACATCTGCCCGTTGTTGAGCACCACTCGGCGACGCTGCTTCATGTGCGTCGTGGTGACCGTGAAGCCAACGTCGTCGGTGAGGCCGAAGTGATCGGGGTTGCTGGGGGAGATCCAGATGTCGTGCGTGTCGCCCCCCCAGCGCGTGTCCTCGAACGTCTTGCCGCCATCCATCGACCGCCAGAACGACGAGTTGGCGACGTAGACCTCGTCCTCGTTGCCGCTGTTCACCGCCAGGTGGTTGTAGTAGCCGGCGCGCCCGATCAGGGCGCGCTGCCAGCTCACCACCTGCCACGTCGCGCCAGCGTCATCGGAGCGCCACAGCGACCCCTGGTTGAGCGTCTGGATGAGGGCGAAGATGCGGTTGCTGTTGGTGGGGGCGATGGCGACCCCCACCTTGCCGATCGGCTGCTTGGGGAGCCCGGGGTGCTCGACCTTCTTCCAGGTGCCGCCGCCATTGCGCGTCATCCAGATCCCGCTGCCCGGGCCGCCGCTCGTCATCCCCCACGACTTCATCACCACCTGCCACATCCCGACCACCAGCACCTGGGGATCCTTGGCGTCCATGGCGAGGTCGGAGCAGCCGGTGTTCACGTCGACGAAGGCCGAGCGTGTCCACGTCTTGCCGCCGTCGGTGGTCTTGAAGACGCCGCGTTCCTCCTGGGGACCGGTCGTCCTGCCTAACGCACAGACGTAGACCACGTTGGCGTCGCGGGGGTGCACGAGGATGCGGGCGATACGCCCGGTCTCGCGCAGCCCCATGTGCTGCCAGGTGGCGCCGGCGTCGGTCGACTTGTAGACGCCGTCGCCCATGACGTCGCTCTCGCGAATGGCCCACGCCTCACCGCTCCCTGCCCACACGGTGTTCTTGTCGCTGGGTGCGACGGCCAGCGCGCCGACGGCCTGCACGGGCTGGCTGTCGAAGATGGGGCGCCAGTTGGCGCCGCCGTCGGTGGTCTTCCAGACGCCGCCCGAGGCCGACCCGGCGTACCACACACTGGTATCCCCCTCGACGCCAGCGAGTGAGGCGAAGCGCCCTCCCGTGGCCGGACCGAGGAACTCGAAGCGGTAGGGCTGGGCCGGGAGCGGCGCGTTGGGGTCGCGCGGGGCGCCGCGCTGCGCAGACGCGGCGGCGGCGACCAGCGGGAGGGCAGCGAGTGCCGCGACGAACCATCGGCGTGGGGCGGCGAGCGTGGAACGAGGCGTAGCGGACATGAACGGGGCTTGAGACGGGAGGCGGAAGACAGGAGAGCGGCGAGAATCCGGTCGCGCGGAATTGGCGGGGTGCAGCGCGCGAGCGCAATGGAGTGCGATGCGAGCGAAGCAGGCGCGCCGGGCACCCCGGACGGGAGCGGCTTCCCTCGCCGGAGGCGGCCGGTAGCTTTGCCTCGGACCGACCGATCCTGCTGCACCGCCCGAACTGGAGATCCTCGTGCCGTTCGCCCACCTGCGCTCCGCCGCGCGCCGCGCCACCGCCTTCGCCCTTGGTTTCGCGTCTACGCTGGGTGCAGCGGCTTGCACCACCCAGTCGGTCCCGCCGCCGGCGGGCGAGAACGGCATCACCGCCGCCCCCGCCGCCTACTTCGACACGACCGGGCGCAAGGACGTGGTGTCCGGCGGCGCCCGCCTCATCCCCATCAGCACGCCGAAGGGGACCTTCAACGTCTGGACCAAGCGCGTGGGGAACAATCCCACCATCAAGGTCCTGCTGTTGCATGGCGGGCCAGGGATGACGCACGAGTACTTCGAGGCCGCCGACGCCTACTTTCCCGGCGCGGGGGTCGAGTACTACTACTACGACCAGTTAGGGTCGTTCTACTCCGACCAGCCCAAGGACTCGTCGCTCTGGAACACCGAGCGCTTCGTCGAGGAAGTGGAGCAGGTGCGCAAGGCGCTGGGGCTCGACCAGGACAACTTCTACCTGCTGGGGCAGTCGTGGGGCGGGATCCTGGCCATGGAGTACGCGCTCAAGTACCAGCAGCACCTCAAGGGGCTCATCATCTCGAACATGATGGCGAGCATCCCGGCCTACAACGAGTATGCCGCCAAAGTCCTGATGCCCGCGATGGACCAGAAGGTGCTGGCCGAGGTGAAGGCGATCGAGGCGAAGAAGGACTACAGCAACCCGCGCTACATGGAGTTGCTCATTCCCAATCACTACCAGCTGCACATCCTGCGCATGCCGCCGGCCGAATGGCCCGACCCGGTGCAGCGCGCGTTCAAGCACGTGAACCCCGACATCTACGTGCCGATGCAGGGCCCCAGCGAACTGGGCGCGAGCGGCAAGCTGGAGAAGTGGGATCGCACCGCCGACCTCCCCACGCTCACCATCCCCACGCTGGTGGTCGGCGCCGAGCACGACACGATGGATCCCAAGCACATGGAGTGGATGGCCGGTCAGGTGAAGCGCGGGCGCTATCTGTACTGCCCCAAGGGGAGCCACCTGGCGTTATACGACGACCAGCAGACGTACTTCGGCGGCGTGATCAAGTTTCTCAAGGATGTGGACGCGGGACGATTCTGATACCACCCGCGCGTTTTCGGTAACGAAGGGGAGCGCACGTCGGCGTAGCATCGCCGAGTGCGCTCCCCTTCACATTTCCACCCTTGCGCGCTCGGCGTCGCCGAGCTGAGTCTATGGGCATGTCCGCCCCCGTTTCGCCGTATCTCACGGTCGAGCAGGTCCTCGCGATGCCCGACGATGGGCAGCGCCACGAGCTGGTGTATGGGGAGCTGCTGGTGAGCCCGGGACCAAACCTGCGGCACCAGTGGGTGGTGGGCAGTCTCTTCGCACAGCTTCGCGAATACTGCGTTCGTGAAGGACTGGGCCGTGTCTTCGGTGCGCCGGCGGACATCACGTGGGGACGCAACGACACGCTCGTGCAGCCCGACGTGTTCGTGATGGGTCCGGGTGACGCACACGTGACCGAGTGGCGCGATGCGCGCGATATCCTGCTGGCCGCCGAAGTGCTCAGCCCCAGCACCCGCCACCACGATCGCTATCGCAAGCGCATCGTCTATCGCGATCGCGGCGTGCCGTTGTACTGGATCATCGACCCCGTCGAAGGGCCGGCGGAGGTGTGGACACCGGACGCGTCGTTCCCCATGTACCAAGAGACAACGCTGACATGGCATCCCGCCGGAGCATCGGCGCCGTTCGAGGTCACGCTGGAGGCGCTGCGCGCCTGGTGACGCGCCGGTGAGCCGGCGGCCGGTGACGCGCCGGTGAGCCGGCGCCCGGTGACGCGCCGGTGAGCCGGCGCCCGGTGACGCGCCGCCGTGCGCGCCCTTGGTACCATCGTCTCGGGCAGCCGTCTGCTCTCGCGCGAGCCGTGTCCGTCGCTCGCCAGACGAGGCCAAGTCCGAGGACGCGAACCGAATGATGGTGGTCAGTATTGAAGCAGCCGTGCGCGGGGGCCTCACGCCGCGCGTCGTATCGCGGCTCATGCCGCGCGTCGTTCCGCGGCTTGTGCCGCGCATCATGTCGGGGCTCATCGGCGTATGGCTCGCCGGGCCTTTGACGCTCCCGGCTCAGGAGGCTCCGATCCGGGGCTTTCCCGCGGACGCCCTTCCCGCGCGTGCCATTCTCGAGCGCGCCGCCCGTACGACTCCAGACCCCGCGCGCATCCGCGGATACATCCGCGCGATGACCGCCTTCCCGCACCTGGCAGGAACGCCCGGCTCCAAGCGCGTGGCCGAGTGGGCGCTGGCGCGCTTCAGGGAGTGGGGACTCGACGCGCAGATCGAGCAGTACGAAGCGCTGATCCCGATGCCGCTGGAACAGCTGCTCGAGATCCGCGGCGCCAAGCCGTGGCGCGCTCGGCTCAAGGAAGAGGTGTTCGCCGAGGATCCCGACTCCAGGCTCCCCGGCATCCTGCCGCCGTACGCTGCCTACGGCGCCGATGGCGACGTGACGGCCGAGGTGGTCTATGTGAACTACGGGCTCCCCGATGACTACGCGCAGCTCGACCGTCTGGGGATCTCGGTACGTGGGAAGATCGTGCTGGCGCGTGCGGGGCCGCACCACCGGTCGGTGAAGTCGTCGAACGCAACGGAGCGCGGCGCGGTGGGGTTGATCATGTACAACGACCCCAAGGAAGACGGCTTCTGGCTCAACCGTCCGTACCCGCGCGGCCCCATGCGCCCGCCGCACGCCGTCGAACGCGGGGGGATCAAGGACGACCAGTACTACACGGGCGATCCCTTGAGCCCGGGATGGGCCTCGAAGGCGGGGAGTCGCCGCCTCACGCGCGCCGAGGCCAAGGGGTTGGTGACCATTCCCGTGCTCTCCATCTCGTACGCCGATGCCTCGGCGCTCTTCGACGCGCTCGAGGGACCGGTGGTGCCGAGCGACGCGTGGAAGGGGGCGCTGGGGCTCACGTATCACGTGGGGCCCAGCCGCGCCCGGGTGCACATGAAGGTGCGCTCCGAATGGAAGACCCGGCCGCTCTACAACGTCATCGCGCGCATCCCCGGCGCCACGGCGCCTGACGAGTGGATCATCGCGGGGAACCATCACGACGCGTGGGTCTTCGGCGCCGACGATCCGGTGGGGGCGGCGGCGACGGTCATGGAGGCGGCGCGCACCCTGTCCGACATGCGCAAGACGGGGTGGAAGCCGGCGCGCACGCTGGTGTTCGCGCTGTGGGACGGCGAGGAGCAGGGGATCCTGGGTTCCACCGAGTGGGCCGAGGACCACGGCGAGGAGCTGCGCGAGAAGGCGGTGCTGTACATCCAGGGCGACAACTATCGGCGCGGCATCTTCACGTCGAGCGGGTCGCATGCCCTCGAGACGTTCATGCGCGAGATCGCGCGCGACACGCGCGACCCGGCCACGGGGCGGAGCGCGCTCGACCTCATCACGGCGCGCGCGCTGGGCGCGGCCCGCAGCGCCGCCGATTCCGATGCGGTGCGCGCGCGCCCCTTCGTGCTCACGCCCATCGGGGCCAACACCGACTACGCCGCCTTCACCATGCACCTGGGGATCACGGCGTTGCACGTGGCCTATCGCAACACGGGGCGTGGGACCTACCACTCGGCGTTCGACAGCTTCACCTACTTCGAACGCTTCCTCGACCCGGGCTTCACCTACGGGCAGTCGCAGGCCGGGGCCTTCGCGTCGGCCCTCTTGCGGCTGGCGGATGCGCCGGTGCTGCCGTGGTCGTTTGCCGATGCGGCGCGGGCGTATCGCGGCTGGGCGCAGGAGCTGGTGGCGCTCTCCGCCCGCGAGCGGCGCGGCGTCGACCTTACCCCGCTCGTCGCGGCGATCGAGACGCTGGGCGATGCTGCGGCCCAGTACGAACAGGCCCATGCGCGGGCGCTCGGCGCCGGCGCCGCGGCGCTCGCCGGTCACGCGCCGGCGCTGGCGGCGATCAATCGCGAGATTCGCCAGAGTGAGCAGCTGCTCATGCTCCCCGAGGGACTTCCCGGCCGTCCCTGGTTCCGGAACCCGATGATGGGGCCGAGTACCTACAACGGGAGTGTGGCGCGTACCTTCCCCGTCATTCGCGACGCACTGGAGCTGGGCGATGCCGCGCTGGCCCGCCAGCAGGTGGCGGCCATCGCGACCGGCGTGGGCCGGCTGTCGCAGCGGGTGCGCGCCCTCACCGAACGGCTCCAGGCAGTGCGTTAGGCTCCTTCGTATCTTCCACCCCGACTCGCCCCTCCATCCCACCGTCCATGCCCGCTCCCCAGCATGACAAGCTGATCATCACCGTTGCGCCTGTCGGGTCGTATGCCACGACGGCCGATACGCCGCACCTGCCCGTGACGCCCGAGGCGATCATCGAGAACGGGATCGCCTGCTGGGAGGCCGGGGCGAGCATCCTGCACTATCACGCCCGCGACAAGGACCAGAAGCCGTGCCTCGACTACGACTTCTTTGCCAAGGTGCTGGAGGGGCTGCGCAAGCATACGCGCCTCATCGTGCAGATCTCGACGGGCTTCCGGTCTCCGGCGCACCGTGACGACCGCATCCGCGCCGTCGACCTGCGCCCCGACATGATGAGCCTCAACGTGGGGTCGGTGAACCTGCCCAAAGGGCCGTACATGAATGACCCGATCGACGTGGAGTACTATGCCGGGAAGATGATCGAGTATGGCGTGAAGCCCGAGATCGAGTGCTTCGACCTGAGCCACATCCACGCCGGCATCAATCTGTGGAAGAAGGGGCTCATCAAGGGCCCGCCCTGGTTCGACATGGTGATGAACATCAAGAATGCCCTCCCGTACCACCCGCGGCACCTGATGCACATGGTGGATACGGTCCCGGCCGAAGGGATGTGGAGCGTGATCGGCGTAGGACCGGCGCAGCTCCCGGCATCGACGATGGGGATCGTGATGGGCGGGCACTGTCGCGTGGGGCTCGAGGACAACCTCTTCTACGCATACAAGCAGCTGGCGACCAACGCCCAGCTCGTGGAGCGCGTGGTGCGGCTGGCCAAGGAGCTGCAGCGCGAGGTGGCGACCCCTGACGAGGCGCGGGCGATGCTCAAGATCGAGAACTCATGACTGCAGACGGGAGACGGGAGACGGGAGACGGGAGTTCGGTGGCGCTCGACGCGGACACCTTCTCCCTTCTTCTCGATACCATCCGGCGCTTCGTGCGGGATCGGCTCATTCCCGCCGAGGCCGCGATCGACGCGACCGACCGCGTGCCCGACGACCTCGTGCGGGAGATGCGGGAGATGGGGCTCTACGGGCTCACCATCCCCGCGGAGTTCGGGGGGATCGGGCTCAACGTCGAGCAGTCGGTGCGCGCCTTTCTCGAACTGTGCTACGCGGCCCCCGTCTTTCGGTCGTTGGTGGGGATCAACAACGGACTCGGCTCGTGGAGCATCGTGGCGATGGGGACGCCGGCGCAGCGCGAGCGGTATCTCGCGCGCCTGGCCACCGGCGAGCTGATCGCCGCCTTCTGCCTCACCGAGCCGGATTCGGGGTCCGATGCGGGCGCCCTCACCACGAGCGCGCGCCGCGACGGCGACCACTACATCCTCAACGGGACCAAGCGCTACATCACCAACGCGCCTGACGCCGGGGTCTTTCTGGTCTTCGCGCGTACAGACCCCGCCACGCGCGACGCGAGCGGCGTCTCGGCCTTCCTGGTGGAGCGCGAGTCCCCCGGGCTCCATGTCGGGGCGCCGGAGCGCAAGATGGGGCAGCGCGGCGCGCACCTGAGCGACGTCATCTTCGATGAATGCCGCGTCCCGGCGTCGGCACTGCTGGGCCCCGAGCATCGTGGCTTCTCGATTGCCATGCGCGCCCTCGATCGCGGGCGGCTGCACATTGCGGCGATGTGCGTGGCGCTGGCCGAGCGACTGCTCGACGAGTCGTTGCGCTACGCGATGGAGCGCACACAGTTCGGGAAGTCCATCGCCGAGCACCAGCTGGTGCAGGCCATGCTGGCCGACAGCCGTGCCGAGTCGTACGCGGCGCGCTGCATGGTGCTGGATGCGGCGCGCCGGGCCGACGCCGGCGAGCGCGTCTCGACCGAAGCGTCGTGCGCCAAGATGTTCGCCTCGGAGATGGTGGGGCGCGTCGCCGATCGCGCCGTACAGATCCACGGCGGGGCCGGCTACATCGCCCCGTGCGTGGCCGAGCGGCTGTATCGGGACGTGCGAATCTTCCGGTTGTATGAGGGTACGACGCAGATTCAGCAACTCATTATCGCGCGCGCCCTCATGCGCGAGCGTTCCCCGTCGACCTAACGAGCCTTCCCATGCGCGACGATCAGCCCAGCGGGTGCACCCGCCGTGACGCCATCGGCCGCACGGCCGCCCTCGTGGGACTGCCGGCACTGCTGCCGTGGTCGCACGTCTCGTCCGTCGCTGCTGGCACTCCCGCCGCCTCCGCGGCACCCGTTGCTGCTCCCGCTGCTGGCGCGGCGTGGCCTCGGTATGAGCAGGCGATGGTGATCGACTGCCTCGCGTCGCCTGGACCCTTCAACACCACGCAGCCAGCGACTCCGCTCTCCGACGCCATGGTGCGCAACGCGGCGGCGTCGGGGATCACCGGGATCAACCTCACCGTCAACGGCGACGACTTTCCGTCGACGATGCGCCGCATCGGGACGTGGGAGCGCGAGCTCAACGTGCACGGCGACGTGTTGATGCGCGTGCGCTCGGTCCGCGACCTGGCGGAGGCCAAGCGCACCAAGCGCCTGGGGATCATCTACGGCTTCCAGGGGGTGCAGCCCATCGGGAGCGACCTGTCGACCATCGCGACGTTCGCCGCGTTCGGGGTCAAGATCGTGCAGCTGACGTACAACACGCGCAGCCTTGTGGGCGACGGGAGCCTCGAGCCGGGCAACGCGGGGCTGAGCTCGTTCGGGCGCGAGGTCGTGGCCGAGCTGGAGAAGCAGAAGGTGCTCGTGGACCTCTCGCATTGCGGGCAGCGCACCACCGCCGATGGCATTGCCGTGGCCAAGGGGCCGGTCTCGATCACGCACTCCGGGTGTGCCGCGCTGGCCGACGTGCCGCGCAACAAGCGCGACGTGGAGCTCAAGGCGATGGCCGACAAGGGCGGGGTGATCGGGATCTATCTCATGCCGTTCCTGACCCCTGGGCGTCAGCCCACGCTCGACGACGTGGTGAAGCACATCGAGCATGCGGTCAATGTGTGCGGCGAGGACCACGTGGGGATCGGCAGCGACCTGTCCATCACCCCGCACGACGTGACGGAGGAATACAAGCGCGACCATCGGGACTTCGTTGCGCGTCGCCAGAAGGCCGGCATCGCCGCGCCGGGCGAGGATCCCAACGTCTACTTCTTCGTCCCCGACCTCAACACGCCGCGCCGCCTCGAGCGGATCGCCGAGGCGCTTGCGTCGCGCCGCCACCCCGACGCGCGCATCGAGAAGATCATCGGCGGCAATTTCGTGCGCCTCATGCGCGACGTGTGGGGCGACTAGTCCGCCGCTCGGCGTGAGGCACATCCGTCGGTTGCAATCCTCCCCGTCCCCCAAGGGTCCCATGCATCCCCTTCTCGTGGCCGGGTGGCGCGCGGCGAGACGCGTGCTGCTCGTCGCTGTGCCGATCGTCGGGTCCGTCGTCGCACCGCTCGTGTTCGTCACGCGGTTGCCGGCGCAGGCTCCGGGATGGCATCGCGGCATCGACGCCGAGCTCGACTCGATCCGCAAGGCGTGGAACATTCCCGGCATGGCGGTCGCGGTCGTGGCCAAGGGGAAGGTCATCCATCTCGCGGGATACGGCCTGCGCGACGTCGACGCGCAACTTCCGGTGACGCCCGAGACGAAGTTCGCCATCGCCTCGATCAGCAAGTCGTTCACCGTCTCGACGCTGGCGGTGCTGGCCAAACAGGGAAAGCTGCAGTGGGACGGCCTGGTGCGCGACTACGTCCCCGAGTTCAAGGCGTACGACCCGGTCGTGACCGAACGGGCCACGGTGCGCGACCTGGTCACGATGCGCACCGGGATCGCGCGGCACGACCTCATGTGGGGGATCGGCACCTTGTCGCGCGAGGAGCTGGTGCATCGCCTGCGCTACCTGCAGCCCAATCGCGACTTCCGCACGGCGTGGCAGTACCAGAACCTGATGTACACCACCGCGGGCTACCTCGCCGGGCGCGTGGCCGGCACCTCGTGGGAGGCGCTGGTGCAGCGCGAGATCCTCGAGCCGCTGCGCATGACGTCATCGGGGGCGTCGGAGGCGGCGCTCGTTGCCGCGCCCAACATGGCCCGTCGTTATGCAGTGCATGACGACGGCGTCGTGCGACTCGTGCCGCCGATGCGCGGCACCGACCCCATCGCACCCACGGGCGGACTGCATGCGTCGCTCGACGACATGACGCGATACCTCACGATGCACATGCAGGGGGGACGCTTCGAGGGGCGTGAGATCCTGGCGCCGGGCGATGCGCGGGCCATGCAGACGCCGCAGATGACGATGACGCGTCCGATGTCGCTCGAGGCGGGGGAGTTTCGCGAACTCAGCGACGAGGCGTACGGCATGGGCTTCCTGGTCACGCACTATCGCGGGCACAAGCTCGTGCATCATCCCGGCAACTGGGACGGTTACTCGCTCGAACTGAGCTTCCTCCCCGACGATTCGGTGGGCGTGGTGGTGCTCACGAACATGTACAGCACCTCGGCGCGCGACTTCATCCCGTGGCTCGTATACGACCGCTTGCTGGGGTTGTCGCCGTCCAACTGGAACGCGCGCTTCCTCGACCGGGCGCGACGTGCACGGGCGGCGCAGGGGGCGGCCCGCGCGCGCGAGGACGCGGGACGCATCGCCAACGCGCCTCCCTCCCACTCGCTGGAGGCGTACGTCGGCACCTATGCGCATCCCGCCTACGGCGACGCCGTGGTGACCCGCGTGGGCGACGAGTTGCGACTGCGCCTTGGCGTGTTCGAGTTTCCCCTCCCACATTTCCACTACGACGTCTTCAAGTTCGCGCCGCCCGCGGGTGACCCGGTGCACAACCGCTTCCGCTTTCGCGTGACCTTCCAGACCGACCTCGATGGAACGGTGGGTGCTGTCGCCATCCCGATGGAGCCCAGCGTTCCCCCTCTTCTCTTCACTCGACGACGTCCCTGATGGCCCCGAAGGTGAGCGCCACAGCCGCCGCGCCGGTCGCGGCGCGCGAACCCGAGACCGATCTCGCGCTGCAGCTGGCGCTCGACCGCAAGGTGCACTGGCTCTCGGCGTGGACCATCCACCACGCCAACCACATCCGGGAATCGCGCGACGGGCTCAAGGTGGGCGGGCACCAGGCGTCGTCGGCCTCGATGGCCACCATCCTGTCGGCGCTGTACTTCGGCGTGTTGCGCCCGCAGGACCGCGTGGCGGTGAAGCCGCATGCGTCGCCGGCGTTTCATGCGATCCAGTACCTCTACGGCCGGCAATCGCTGGATCAGCTGCAACGTTTCCGCGCCCTGGGCGGGGCGCAGAGCTATCCGTCGCGCACCAAGGACCACGACGACGTCGACTTCTCCACCGGCTCGGTAGGGCTCGGCGTTGCCGTGACGGCGTTCGCCTCGCTGGTGCAGGACTACCTCATCGCCCACCAGCGTCTCGACGCGGGCCATGTGGGGCGCATGGTGGCACTCATGGGCGACGCCGAGCTCGATGAAGGAAACATCTACGAAGCCGTGCTGGAGGGGGCCAAGCACGACCTGCGCAACTGCTGGTGGATCGTCGACTACAACCGGCAGAGCCTCGACGCGACCACCACCGACCACATGGGGGAGCGCTTCTCGCGGATCTTCGACGCCTGCGGGTGGGAGGTGCGCACGCTCAAGTACGGGCGCCTGCAAGAAGCGGCCTTCGCCGAGCCCGGAGGCGGTGCGCTGCGCGCCTGGATCGACGCCGCGCCTAACGATCTGTATGCGGCGCTCAGCTACCAGGGCGGGACCGCCTGGCGCGCGCGCCTGGCCGCGGACCTGGCGCACGACGCCGACGCCGTGCGGCTCCTTGCCACGCGCGACGACGACGCGCTCGCGGCACTGATGACGAACCTGGCCGGGCACGACCTGGGGCTCCTGCTCGACACCTTCCGCGGCACCACGAGCGAGGCGCCGCAGCTGTTCGTCATCTACACGGTGAAGGGATTCGGCCTCCCCTTCCAGGGGCACAAGGACAACCACTCCGGCCAGATGACGAACGCGCAGATGGAGGCGTTCCAGCAGCGCATGGGTGTTGCGCCTGGCGAGGAGTGGGCGCGCTTCGCCGGGCTCCCGCATGAAGCGGCGGCCTACGAGGCGTTCCTGGCCCGCACCCCGTTCGCCGCGCCACGCCCGACGCGCGCAGCCGCCGTGCTCCCCGTCCCCGATCGCGCGCACTTCCCGGTCCCCACGGGCAAGCAGTCGACGCAGGTGGCCTTTGGGAAGATCCTCAACGACCTCTCGCGCGCCGGCGGTGCGCTGGCCGACGCCATCGTCACCACGTCGCCCGACGTGACGGTGTCGACCAACCTGGGGGGCTTCGTGAACCAGCGCGGCGTCTTTGCCCGCCGGCCGCAAGCCGACACCTTCCGCGACGCCAGCATCGCCTCGCCGCTCAAGTGGGCCAAGGGGCCCAGCGGGCAGCACCTCGAACTGGGGATCGCCGAACACAACCTGTTCACCATGCTTGCAGCCGCCGGACTCTCGGCCGAGCTGTTCGGCGAGCGGTTGATTCCCGTGGGGACACTCTACGACCCGTTCATCAATCGCGGGCTCGACGTCCTCAACTACGCCTGCTACCAGGGGGCGCGCTTCCTCCTCGTGGCTACGCCCTCGGGGCTCTCGCTCGCTCCCGAAGGTGGGGCGCACCAGTCGATCCACACCCCGCTCATCGGGATGGCGCAGCCGGGGCTCACGTATTTCGAGCCGGCCTTCGCCGATGAACTGGCCGAGGTGATGCGCTGGGCCTTTGACCACCTGCAGCGGCCCGATGGCGGCGCGGTGTACGTGCGCCTGTCCACGCGCCCGCTCGACCAACCCGAGCGCCAGCTCGACGACCGGCAGGTGCAGGACCTGCTCGCGGGCGCGTACTGGCAGGTGCCGCCCGGCCCGGAGGCCGACGTGGCGATCGTGTACACCGGCGTCGTCGCCCCCGAGGCGCTCGACGCCTTCCAGCAGATCCTCGAGGACGTCCCCGACGCCGGGCTCCTGGCGGTGCCGAGCCCCGACCGGCTGCACCACGAGTGGACGGCGGCGCTGGCCGCGCGCGCGCGCGGCACCCGCACCTTTTCCCATGTCGAGTGCTTGTTAGGCATGCTCCCGCGGCAGGCGGGGCTGGCCACCGTCATCGATGGCCCGCCGGCGACGTTGTCGTGGCTGGGCGGGGTCCGTGGACATCGCGTGGCGCCGTTAGGCGTGGAGCGGTTCGGCCAGTCGGGGGACCTGCCCGACCTGTATCGCGAGTACCGGCTGGACGCCGACGCGATCCTCGATGCGGTCGCCGCGGTGGTCGTGCCACTCCCGGATGTACCGTAGCACCAGCGCTCTCGCCCGCGTGGTCGAGTCCTGGCTGTGCGACGCGACGCAGCCCACGATCCACGATGTCGAGGTGCGCTGGCACCCGGACGGGGCGCTGGAGCCCTTCGTGCTCGACCTCGTGGCGCTCTTCCAGAAGGTCCACCGCGACGGGTAGCTGGCCGCACGCTGGCCGCACGCTGGTTACAGTCAGGCCGCGCTCAGTCGGCGCGCACCAGCCGGTTGATCGCCGCGAGCCCGTCGTCGCCCACGTCGAGCGAGAAGGCGTTCACGTACAGGGCGATGTGCTGGTCGCAGACCGCGTCCGACATCTCCTGCGCGTGCGCGCGCACGTAGTCGCGGCTCGCCTCGGGGTGGTCGAAGGCGTACTGCACCGACGCGCGAATGGCGCGTTCGACGGCCCGCGCGGTCTCGTCATCCAGGTCGGCGCGCGCACAGATCCCGGCGAGGGGGACCGGGAGCGACGTCTCGCGCTCCCACCAATCGCCAAGGTCGATGACCTGCTGCAGGCCGTGCTCCTGGTAGGTGAAGCGCGACTCGTGGATGATGAGCCCCGCGTCGACCTCGCCGGTTTCCACGGCGCGCAGGATGCGGTCATAGCGCATCTCGACCACCTCGCCTAACGCCGGGGCGGCGAGGCGGAGGAGGCGATACGCCGTGGTCTCGCGCCCGGGGATCGCCAGCCGCCCCCGCGCCGCCTGGGCGAGCGACGTTGCCTCGCGCGCGACGACGAGCGGGCCCACGCCCTTGCCTAACGCCGCACCGCTGCGCAGCAGGCGATAGCGCGCGCCCACCGCCGCAAAGGCGCCCACACTCAGCTTGGTGAGGTCGAATTCGCCGTCGTGCGCTCGGCGGTTGAGCTCCTCGATGTCGAGCAGGACGGGACGAATGCGGAATGGTGCCTCGACGAGCCCGTGCGTGAGCGCATGGAAGGCAAAGGTGTCGTTGGGGCAGGGCGAGTAGCCGAACGTCAGCTCGCGCTCGACGGCGCGGCTCCCCTGCATGGCCGCCACGAGCGCGGGGGTCACGGCGGTGATGACGGCGAGGGCGGTGTCGAAGTGCCAGTTGGCGCGGTCGCTCTCCTCGATCTCGTTGGAGATGGCGCGGATCTCGATGGCGGGGACGCCGGCGCGCTGCGCGGCGCGGAGGACGCCGAATCCCTCCATGGCCTCCACGTCGCACCCGGTGGTGCCCCCCACGCGCGCGCTGGTGCCGATAGCCAGGGTCGGCGCCTCTGGGAGGACCTGGCGCACCGCCGCGAGCAGCTCGCGCGAGGGGGCGATGGAACGCGGCGCCCACGACTCGGGGACGTCCAGGTCGCAGTAGCGTGCCTCGCTCCCGATGACCAGCGCCCCCGGCGTGAGTCCCGCGTCACGGCGCGCCCCGGCGATACCGACGTGCAGGATGGCGGCCGGACGATGCTGGGCGATGGCCGCCGCGGTGGCGACCGCGGCATCGACCGGGCCGATGCCGCACTGCAGCGTCAGCCACCCGTTTGGCGTCGCAAGTTCGCCCGCGGTGGCGGCGACCACGAGGATTCGAGGCGGTTCGTTCATACCGCCGCGAAGTCTAAGGGAGCGGCGCGCGCATCTCGACTGCATGTTGCCCCCCGCGCTGGCCCCCCGGCGCACCGCACCGCAGTATCATCGGTCTCCATCGCGCACCTCGAGCAGGCCCACCGCGAGGGTTCGGACCCCCGCCTCACTCCCGTCTCGTGTCGTCACTCATCAATCGCCAGATCCTGCTCGTCTCGCGCCCGACCGCCGAGCCCACGGCTGACAACTTTCGCCTAGTCGAGTCTCCCGTTCCCACGCTCGCGGACGGGCAGGTGCTGGTACGGCACCACTTCCTGAGCCTCGACCCCTACATGCGCGGGCGCATGAGCGAGGCCAAGAGCTACTCGGCGCCGCAACCGCTCAATGCGGTGATGATCGGCGGGACCGTCGGCGAGGTCGTGGAATCGCGCAGTCCGCGCTTTGCGCCTGGCGACCAGGTGGTGGGGATGGGCGGCTGGCAGGAGTACTCCGTCGTCGACGCCACCGGGCCCTCCATGCTGCGCAAGGTGGACACGACGCACATCCCGCTCTCCGCCTACCTCGGCGCGGTGGGGATGCCCGGCGTCACCGCCTGGTACGGGTTGATGAAGATCATCGCCCCGAAGCCCGGGAGCACCGTCGTGGTGAGCGCGGCGAGCGGCGCCGTCGGGAGCGCGGTCGGGCAACTGGCCAAGGTGCATGGCGCGCGCGCGGTCGGCATCGCGGGTGGGGCCGAGAAGTGCCGCTACGTCACCGAGGGCCTCGGCTTCGATGCCTGCATCGACTACAAGGAGCACCGCGACCTGGGGCGCTGTCCAAGGCGCTCAAGGCGGCGTGCCCCGACGGCATCGACGGACACTTCGAGAACGTGGGCGGCATGATCCTCGACGCCGTGATGCTGCGCGCCAACGCCTTCGCGCGCGTGGCCATCTGCGGAATGATCGCCGGCTACAACGGCGAGCCCATTCCGATGACCTATCCACAACTCATCCTGACAAACCGGATGAAGGTGGAAGGGTTCATCGTGAGTGAGCACATGGAGGTGTGGCCCGAGGCGCTCACGGAGCTCGGCACGCTCGTCGCCACCAAACGCCTCACGTACCGCGAGACGATCGCCGAGGGGCTGGCCTCCGCCCCCGAGGCGTTCTTCGGGCTGCTGAAGGGGAAGAACTTCGGGAAGCAGCTGGTGAAGCTGGCGTAGGGGCGGTCAGCGCCGGCGCGAGGGCCCGAGGGCGTCCCGAACGCCGGTCGCCAGCTGCACGCCGCGCGCTCACTTGCCTGGCTTTCTCGGAAACAGCTCGTCGCGGTTGGCCAGCGTGTACGCCGTCCACGCCATCACAGTCGCCGCCTGCTTCAGGTCATCAGGGATCAGGCGCTCGAAGGTGTCCGCGCTGGAGTGGTGGCTGCGGATGGTGTATTCCAGCGGGTCCTGCAGGAAGGTGAAGCCGGGAATCCCGACGTCGTCGAAGTCCTGGTGCTCGTTGCCGCCGACGTTCCCCTTGGGGATGGCCTGCACGCCAAGTTCGCGCAGCGGGGTGAAGATCTGCTCGAAGACGGGGCGCATGGTGGGGTGCGACTGGTCCCAGAGTCCGCGCAACTTCCCGGCGCCGTTGTCGAGGTTGAGGTAGACGGAGATCTTCGGCCACAGCTCGGGATGGCGGGCAATCCAGCCGGCGACGCCGAGGTGGCGCCCTTCTTCCGACGTCCAGATCCCGACACGGATGGTGCGGCGCGGCTTGAGGTCGAGCGCCTTGAGGATGCGCATCGCCTCCATGACGACGGCGATCCCCGACGCGTTGTCGGTGGCCCCGGTCCCGGCGTGCCAGCTGTCGAGGTGCCCCCCGAACATCACGTACTCGTCGGCCTTGTCGGTCCCCGGCAGGTCGGCCAGCGTGTTGTAGCCTATCGAATCGTCGTTCACCCAGCGCGTGCGGCTCTCCACCTCTACCTCCACGGGGAGTCCGCGCTTCACGTTGCGCCACATCTGCCCGTACTGCTCGTACGACACCACCAGCGCCGGGATCGGCTCACCCGCCTTCTGCTGGCGGATGTTGTGCCACCCGGGAATGGCGGCGACGCGAATGATGCCGTAGGCGATGGGCGACGGCGCGAGCAGTGCGGCGATCCCCTCGCCCTTGAGCGCGCGCATGGCATCCTCAAAACGATCGCCGAGCTTGCGGCGATCGAGACGCACCTGCTGGGGTGACCACTGGAAGTCCGGGCGCAACTTCGGGTCGTCCAACTCGGCTTGCGTGTAACGGCGCGTGCGCGTGGGATACTCCATCTGCAGGTAGTCCCACGGCTCGTAGTAGTAGCTGCTCTGGGTCTTTGGAGGCTCCCCCCACAGCACGATCTTCCCCTTGAGCTTTCCGCCGTACTTCTGCACGAGCGTCGCCGAGTCGGAGGCTTCGACGGCCACCACCTGCGACTTCACGAGCCCGACGGTACTCCCGCTCCAGGCCATGGCCTGCGCGACCAACGGCTGCGGGTACGGCGTGAGGATGTTCCCCACGTAGCGCACGCGCTCCCAGCCACGTCCCCACGTCCCCCACGGCTCCACGAACGCGTTGCGCAATCCCCAACGCGTCAGCTGCTCAGCGGTCCACTGGTTGGCCTGCTTCACCGCGCGCGATCCCTGCGGGCGAGGGCCGATGACGTCGGTGAGGTACCCCGCCGTCTCCATGACCTGCGAGCGGTTGTAGGCCTCGTCGCGGATGCGCGCGAGCGCGCCGAGGTCGAGCTTTTCCTGGACCACCTGCGCGCCCGCGACGGACGGGACACAGGCGAGCACGGCGAGGGTGAAGCGCCGGCAGGCAGCGGGGAGGTGACGCATGGCCATGGGTCGCGTGATGGGGTTGGGCACGGGCAACCGAGGTGCCGTACTCGACATACGTCGGCGGAAGGCGTCGGTACCAACGGGTGTGTTGGTATGCACGGGCAAGTGGGGCGTACTCCGGAGTAGCGCGCCTTCTCCGGGAGTGTCTCCGCCATGCGTCTCGATCCACGGTCACGTCGGTCCATCCCGCTCGCGATCGCCATGCTCCTCTTCGCGACCGCGTCGTCGTCTCGCGCCCAGGTCGCTGCCGGGGAGACGAGGCGAACGACGGGGCAGCAGGGGTTCACCCTGGAACAGGTGCGCTCGTACCCGTTTGCCGGGGAGTTGGTCGCCGCCAGGCGCGCCCCCCGCCTCGCCTGGGCCTTCAACGAGCAGGGCCGCCGCAACATCTGGGTGGGCGAGGCCCCCTCGTACGAGGCCCGCCAGCTGACGCACTTCGACCGCGACGATGGGCAGGAACTCTCCAGCGTCAGCATCTCGGCCGACGGACGCTACGTCGTCTTCGTGCGCGGCGGCGACCACGACTGCAACTGGGACTGCACCGTCCCGGTCAACCCGACGTCGTCGCCGATTGCGCCGGTCGTGTCGGTGTGGATCGCGCCGTTCGACGGGAGCGCGCCGCGCGCGATCGGGGATGGCGACACGCCGGCGATTTCGCCGACGGGCGACGTGGTGGCGTACGTGCGCGACCGGCAGATCTGGGTCGCCCCGCTCGACGGTTCCGCCGCGCCACGCCGGCTGTTCGCCGCGCGCGGCGAGCTGCGCGAGCCGGCCTGGTCGCCCGACGGCCGCAAGCTCGCCTTTGTCGCCGACCGCGGCGATCACGCATTCATCGGCGTCTACGAGAACGACAGCACGGCGATTCAGTGGCTCGCCCCCACCACGAGCCGCGATCTCATGCCGCGCTGGTCGCCCGACGGGAAGCGCATCGCCTTCGTCCGGCGCCCGGGCCTGGGCGGTCCCCCCGATTCAATCCTCACGTTTCCGTTGCAGCCGTGGAAGATCGTGGTCGCCGACGTGGAAACGGGGGCCGGCCGAGTCGTCTGGAAGAGCCCCAACACCGTGCGGGGCGGCTATCCGCGGAGCTTTGGGGCGAACCTCATGTACGGTGCCGGTGGGCGCATTGCCTACCTGTCGTACGAAGACGGATGGCCGCACCTGTACTCGGTGAGCGACGCAGGAGGCGCCCCGCTACTCCTCACACCGGGCGACTACATGGTCGAGACGGTGCGCCCGAGCCCCGACGGACGGTTCCTCGTCTACTCGGCCAATGCGGGAACGGGCGGCGACGACATCGACCGCCGCCACCTGGGGCGCGTCTCGGTGGAGCGGAGCGATGCGCGCGTGCTCACGCCGGGCACCGGGCTCGAGTTCTCCCCGGTCGTGACCTCGGATGGGGCGACGATCGCCTTCCTCGGCGCCACCGCGTTGCAGCCGGCGATGCCGATGGTGATGCCGGCCGGCGGAGGTCCTTCGCGCAGCATCGCGGCGTCGCGCCTTCCTGCCACCTTCCCGCGCGACCAGCTGGTCGTCCCACGCCCCGTCTCCTTTCGTGCGCCTGACGGACTGGTGATCCGTGCACAGCTCTTCGAGCGCCCCGGCGGCCCCTCGCGGAAGCCGGCGGTGGTCTTCGCCCACGGCGGCCCGGAGCGCCAGATGCTGCTGGGCTGGCACTACATGGACTACTACGCCGGCACCTACGCGCTCAACCAGTACCTGGCGTCGTTAGGGTATGTCGTCCTGTCGGTGAACTTCCGGCTGGGACTCGGGTACGGCTTCGACTTCCATCGCATCGTCGACGGCTGGTCGCGCGGGGCGTCGGAGTACCAGGACATCAAGGCGGCGGGGGAGTACCTGCGCACGCTCCCACAGGTGGACGGGCGCCGCATCGGGATCTACGGCGGTTCGTACGGGGGCTTCCTCACCGCCATGGCGCTGGGCAAGGACTCCGACCTCTTCGCCGTCGGGGTCGACATCCATGGCCCCTCCGACTGGACCGCCGACAACGCCTCGCGCATTGGCGGGTTGGCGTGGGACTATGAAAAGGGCGACCGCTCGCGCGCGGCCGACGTCGCGTTCAATGCCTCGCCCGTTGCATACGTCGATGGCTGGCGCTCGCCGGTGCTCTTCATCCACGGCGACGACGACCGGAACACGCGCTTCTATCACACGATCGACCTCGTCAGGCGACTCGAGGTCCGTGGCGTGCCCTACGAGGAATTGATCATCCCCGACGACACGCACCACTGGATGCGGCACGCCAACGCGTTGCGCGTATGGACGGCGACGGTGGAGTTCCTGGGGCGGTACCTGAAGCCGGAGTCTGCGCGTCGTTAGGTGAAGCGGACACGAGACCGAGACCATCCCCCGAGCGCCCGTGTTGCACGGCGCGCTATCGTGCGCGGCGCGCTATGGCACCCGGCGCGCCAGCAGATTCGCCAGGATGCGATACGCCCCCGGCACACCGTACGGCAGCTGCCGGTGCAGCGCCAGCGCCACGTAGCTCCACTGCCCGGCCCCCACGCGCGCCGTCACCCACACGCCGGACTGCGCCGCCTGCCCCGTATCGTGCATCTCCACCAACGGGGTGTACTCCGGCGCGAGCTGCGTGAGGAACTTCGACCCCCGCTGTTCGATCCAACCGTCGAAATCGCGCGGCGTGATGCGGTTGGGCGAGGTCAGCAGCGGGTGTTCGGGCGCGAGCACGCGAACCGGCGCGTCCTCCTCGGTCGTCTCCTCGGCGTCGTTCGGGAGTGCGGCGGGAAACGGGGCCATCGTCTCGGGGCGGAACTCCTGCGTCTGGTACAGGATGACGACGTTGCCTCCCTGCTTCGCGTACGCGACCAGTGCGGGCGTGGCCGCCGCCAGTTCCGGGCGCACCGCATATGCCCGCGTCCCGATGACCACCGCGTCGAACGTCCCGAAGTCGCCAGCCGCAACGGTTGTGGCATCGAGCAGGGTCACTGCAGCACCGAGCTGCGCGATGGCCTCGGGGACCAGGTCGCCCACGCCCATGATGTAGCCCACCCTGAGCCCGGCGGCGAGCGTCACCGGCACGCGCCGCAGTTGCACCGTGGGCGAGGCGTAGAGGCGTACCGGTTCGAGTTCCCGATGCTCGCTCACCGTGACGGCATCACGCCAATCGCGGTCGTGCACGCGCGCGGACGCCGTAAGCGTCAGCGAGTCGCGCCCCGCGGGGAGCGTCACGTCGAAGGTGACCGACTGCCGCTCTCCCATACCCACGCGAACGATGCTGGGCGAGGTGACGCGCGCGCCGGCGGACGACGTCAGCGTGACCGCCGCCTCGACCGGCGTTAGGCTGTACCCGGTGACCTCCACGCTGACCTGCTCCCGGGCCTCGCCGTTGACGGTCACCACGCGCACTGCCGGCAGCGCGCGCAACGATACAGGTGGCACGACCACCAGCCGCGGATACGTGACCCCCTCGGGCTCGCGCGAGCGCCGATATCGCACGACGCGCTCGATGGTGATCAGCTCGCCCGCCACGCGCACGGTGGCCCGCACGCGCACCGGATCGGCGCCACGCGGCGAATGATCCGGGCTCCCGTCGCGCCACCGATAGTGCTGCTCCGAGATGAGGTCGCGCACGACGGGGGGGCGGCTCGGCTCGGCCGAGGGCGGCACGGTGAGGTCGAGCGTCGATCTCCACGACGTATCGGCGCGCAGCAGCTGGGCCGGCACGATCGGCGCCGGCCGTACCCACCCCTCGGGGGTCAGCAGTTCCACCCGTTCGAGCACGACCGGCTCCGGCGCGCCTCGCGAGACCTCGAGCTGCACGCCGACCGTCTCGCCCGGGACGACCGGTCGGCCATCGCCACTGGCCGGTCCGGCGAGCGCCGTCACCTGCAACGCGAGCGCCGCGGCGATTGCCCGTTCGAACTGGCGCCGCTTGAGGTCGAGGAGCTGCGTCGCGTGAGGCGCCGTGCCGGGCGTCATCCCTTGTGCTGCTCGCACAGTGCGGAGTCCTGCGACGAGCACCGGTACCACGGTCCATGGCGCATCGGGCCGCCAGCTGCCCAACGCCTGCCGTGCGGCATCCTCGGCCTGGCGGAGCAGTTCGGGTGCGCCGGTGGGTGCTCGCTCGCCGGCCATCGCAAAGAGCGATGCGAGCGACACGTCCATGCCGGCGAACATGTCGTCGCCTGCCGGGGCGGGATCGCCGGCGAGTTGCTGCAAGCGTTGCGGTGCCGCGCCGGTCGCCAGGCTCCGCCGCCCCGCGGTCTGCGACCGTTGGCGCGCGTACCCGTCGGCACCTAACGACTGGTACGACTCCCCCAGCCACGGATCGTACCGCCCCGCATCGACCACCACCCCCGCCGGCTCTCCCGCCCGCACGTTGGCGCGAAAGAGGCGGCGCACGCGCCAGGGGCGCAGCCCTTCCTTCGACAGCTGTTCGGGGAAGCGCGCCGGATCGGCCGCCGCTGCCACGGCAAGCGGGGCGAGCACACCGGCCAGCTGGTGATGCCCATGACCATCGCGACTGCCGCCGAACCACCGCCCGACCACGACCAGCGGCCGGTTCTGGCGAATCACCCGCACCATGTCGCGCAGCACCGCGGTGGTGTCCCAACTCCGCGCCGCCTCGGCCATCGTCTTCGAGAAGCCGTAGTCGACCGCCGACGTGAAGTACTGGTCGTCGAGACCGTAGTAGCGATCGGCAAGGAGCAGCTCCTCCGTGCGGACGAGCCCCAGCGCATCGAAGAGCTCACTCCCCGCGGCGTTGGCACCGGCCTCACCGCGATTGAGCGTGAGCAGCGCCGTACGCGCACCGGTCCCGCGCGAGAGGTACGTGAGCAGCCCCGCCTGTTCGTCGTCAGGGTGCGCGGTTACCTGCATCACACTGGCCAGGGTGCTCAGCTCCAGGAGCCGCTGGCGTAGCCCGGCGGCACCACGATCGGCCGGCAGCGCGCCACCAAAGACATCGGACGGGTCGAGCTGCAGGACCGCAGGACGCTGCGCCGTAAGCTCGGTCGGCGTCGCGGCGATCGCCGCCATCCACGCGGCCTTCAGCACGAGCTTCGACGCGGTCTGCAGCGCGGTCTTCCACGCGGTCAGGTGCGCGAGCCACACAGCGTGCCCCACTCCGCGCGTTAGGACGCCTTGGGGCGCCGTGCGTACTCGGGAGGTAACGCCTTCGGGGGCGAATGGCATGCGCGAAGCTACCGCCCCCCCGCAAACGCATCCAGCCCGCGTATCTTCTCCCCGTCCTCCACCCTCGAGTACCCCGTGACCACTCCGCACATCCTCACCGCCACGGCCAACGGCGTTGTCACCATCGAGCTGTCGCGCCGTGAGAAGAAGAACGCGATCACCACGGCGATGTACCGGGGGATGAGCGACGCGCTCGACGAGGCCGCGCGCGACGCCGAGGTGCGCGCCGTGTTGCTGCGGGGGCAGGCCGACCTCTTCACCGCGGGCAACGACGTCGGCGACTTCCTCACGGGAACGGCGCGCGCGGAGGCGCAGGGCCATCGTTTCCTGGTCGCGATCTCGTCGTTCCCCAAGCCGATCGTAGCAGCGGTGGGCGGGCTGGCCATCGGGATCGGCACGACGATGCTGATGCACTGCGACCTCGTGCTGGCCGCCGAGGAAACGCGTTTCCAGCTGCCGTTCGTCAACCTCGGGCTCTGCCCGGAGGCCGGGTCGAGCATGCTGCTGCCGCAGATGGCCGGTCACCGCCTGGCGGCGGAACTCATGCTGCTCGGCGACTACTTCGACGCGCACACGGCGCAGCGCGCCGGCATCGTCAATCACGTCGTGGCCGCCGACACCTTGCTCGACGTCTCGACGTCGCTCGCCGAACGATTGGCCAAGCAGCCGCCGGATGCGCTGGCCACGACCAAGGCGCTGCTCAAGCGCCCGATGGGGCGCTCCGTGCGCGAGGCCATCGAGGAGGAGTACCCACACTTCGAGCGACTCCTCCAGTCCGACGAGGCGCGGTCGATCTTCCGCGCCTTCCTCGAGAAGCGATAGGGCGGCGACCTAACGAGCGGCCGGGGCCGGCTTGTAGCCCGGCCCGCGGATCACGCGCCCGGGCCTGGCCCCCGTGTACTTCCCGTCCTCGAGCACCACCCCGCCATTCACGAGGACGTATCGCATCCCCTCCGAAGGGAGCGTCGGCTCGGCAAACGTCGAGCGATCGCGAATGGTCGCGGCGTCGAAGACCACGATGTCGGCGGCGAGCCCCGGGGCCAGGCGCCCGCGATCGTAGGCGCGAATCTCGTTGGCCGCCACGGCGCTCATGCGATGCACCATCCCCTCGAGCGACAGCACCCCCAACTCGCGCACATAGCGCGCGAGCAGGCGAGGAAACGATCCGTACCCGCGCGGGTGCCCTTCCTTCTCCTCGGGCATCATGGGGCCGGCGTCGGTGTCGAACGAGGTGAACTCCTCACGCATCGCCTTGATCTTGTTGGCGTCCGACATCGACTGCGGCATGGCGGAGGCCGACGTGGGGGCGATCTCGAAGAAGAGGTCCCACGCCTCCTTCCCCACCTTCCGGGCGATGTCGCCCACGCTCATCCCCGAGTACTGCGCATACGGCTCCGCCAGGCCGGAGACGATCACGCGGTCCCAGTTCTTCCCGGCGTGCGCGTACCAGTTCTCCCAGCCGCCTAACGTTTCCATCTCGCGGCGCATCTCGGTGCGCACCGCGGGATCGCCGAGCTTTCGCAGCAGCTCGGCCTGCCCATCGGCGGCGTGCCGTGGGTGCAACAGGGCACGAATCCCCAGCCCGTTGTTGATGTAGGGATAGATATCGACCCCCACCTGTTGCCCCGACGCGCGCGCCGCCCTGATGCGGGCAATCGCGAGATCCATCTTCCCCCAGTTCCCCTGCCCGGCGGTCTTGAGGTGGAAGATGTGGACCGGTGTCCCCGCGGCGGCCCCGATGCGCAACGCCTCGTCGATCGCCTCGAGCAGGCGGTCCCCTTCGTTGCGCATGTGCGTGAAGTACGAACCGCCGTAGGTCCCCGCGACCTTGGTGAGCTCGGCAATCTCCGACTCCGAGCCGTAGATGGCCGGCGGATAGATGAGCGAGGTCGAGACTCCGATGGCCCCGGCCTCCATCGCCTCGCGCACGTAGCCGCGCATGCGCTCGAGCTCTTCGGGGGTGGCCTGTCGGTCCTTGTCGCCGATGACCAGGCGCCGCAGCTGCGTGTGCCCCACGGTCTGCACCGCGTTCATCGGCATCCCCGCCGAGTCGAGCTTGGCGAAGAGCTGGCGCATCGTCGACCAGCCGGCGCGCGTCGCCTGCTCGCCTTCGAGCGGGGCGCTCGACACCCCCTCGCCGGCGTTGATGGTCGTGATCCCCTGTGACAGCAGGTTGAAGGCGCTGTTGGGATTGGCGAGAAACGGCGTGGCCGTCTGTCCCATCATGTCGATGAAGCCGGGGGCGACGATGTGCCCAGTGGCATCGATCGCCCGCTTTCCCTGTGTGGGGCTGAAACGCCCGATGGCGGCGATGCGCCCGTTGGCGATGGCGATGTCTCCGGCGTACCACGGCGCCCCCGTCCCATCGACGATGCGCCCGCCGTGGATCACGACGTCGTAGGGAGGCACCGTCGCCGAGGGGGCGGCCGGGCGTTGCCGGGGCTGCGCGGCTGCGGGCGACGCAAGGACGGGAAGCGCGACCGCCACGGTCGCCAGGACATGCATCAATCGTTGCAACTGCCGAACCTGGACGCCGTGCATGCTCGCTCCCCCTGGGTGAAAGTCAGGCGCTCCCGCCGGGGGAGTCACCGTCCGGATATCGCAGCCGGAGCGCGGCGATATCGCGCGCCCCCAGCCCCTCGTCCATCGCCGCCGCCAGGACCGCGCGCGCCGCCTCGGTCACCGGCAGCTGCAATCCCTGTTCGACACCGACGCCCGCGACGATGCCCAGGTCCTTCTCGTAGAGCACCAGCGCGGCGCCTGCATCATACTGGCCGCCCTGCACCCGCGCGAGCGTGCGGTCGAGCATGCGCGACTGCCCGAAGCCGGCGCGCAGCACCTCCGCCAGCGCCTCGAGGTCGAGCCCCACGCGCTGCGCCAGAGCAATCGCCTCCGCGGCCGCCGCCCCGTGCACGAAGGTGAGCAGCTGGTTCACGAGCTTGGCGTGCGTCCCGGCCCCGGGTGGCCCCATGTGCACGATGGTGCGTCCGTAGGCCTGCACCACCGCCCGCGCCCGCTCGAACGCCACCGCACTGCCACCGGCCATGATGGCCAGCGTCCCCTGCTCTGCCCCTTCGGGACCGCCACTCACCGGCGCGTCGACGAAGTGCACCCCGCGCTGCGCCGACCGTTCGGCCACCCGCCGCGCGAGCGCCGGGGTGATGGTCCCGTGCTCGATGAGGAGGGCATCCGTGCGGGCATGGTCCACGATGCCGTCGGCGTCCAGGTAGAGCCGCTCCGACGCAGCCACCGTGTCGACGCAGGTGATGACCACGTCGGCCGCAGCGGCGAGTGCCCCCACGGAGCGCGTGGCCACGGCCCCCGACGACAGGTACGGTGCCAGGCGCGCCTCGGTCCGATTGAAGACCAGGACCCGATGCCCTGCCGCCAGGAGGCGCCGGACCATGGGCCCACCCATCTTCCCCACGCCCACCACCCCGACGATGGGAAGCGCGTCGTCAGCCATCGGTCACGCAGCCGAGTGAGGCGTTGCTCACCGATCGGATGTACTTGAGCAGCACGCCCTGCGTGGCACGCAGCGGTGGCGCGATCCACGCCGCGCGACGCGCGGCCAGCTCGGCGTCGCTCACGTCGACGGTGAGCGTGCGTGCCGTGGCGTCGATGGTGATGCGATCGCCATCGCGCACCAGCGCCAGCGCCCCGCCATCCTGCGCCTCCGGCGTCACGTGTCCCACCACGAAGCCATGCGTCCCGCCGCTGAATCGCCCGTCGGTGATCAGGGCCACGCTCGCACCGAGGCCCGCTCCCATGATCGCGCCGGTAATCGTCAGCATCTCCGGCATCCCGGGGCCACCGCGCGGCCCCTCGTAGCGAATCACCACCACGTCGCCGGGTTGCACCTGGCGCTGCTCGAGCGCGGCGAGCGCCGCCTCCTCCTGCTCGAAGACGCGCGCCGGGCCGGAGAAGCGCATCCCTTCCTTGCCCGTGATCTTCGCGACGGCACCGTCAGGCGCAAGATTGCCGCGCAGGATCTCCAGGTGGCCGGTCGCCTTGAACGGCGCTCCCAGCGGACGGATCACGTCCTGCCCCTCGGCGAGCCCCGGCACCTCGGCCAGGTTCTCGGCCACCGTCTTCCCGGTCACCGTGAGGCAGTCGCCGTGCAGCAGCCCTTGGGCGAGGAGGTACTTCATCACCGCGGGCGTCCCCCCCACCCGATCGAGGTCCTCCATCACGTACCGCCCGCTCGGCTTGAGGTCGGCGATGTACGGGACGCGGGCGCTGATGGCCTGGAAGTCGTCGATGGTGAGAAGGACGCCAGCGGAGCGCGCAACGGCCAGCAGATGCAAGACGGCATTCGTCGACCCGCCCAGCGCCATGACCACGGTGATCGCGTTCTCGAACGCCGCGCGCGTCATCACCTGGCGCGGCGTGATGCCCCGCTCGAGGAGCACGCGCATGGCCGCCCCCGCGCGCACGCATTCCTCACGCTTGCGCGGGTCGGTGGCCGGCGTGGACGAACTGTAGGGCAGCGTCATGCCTAACGCCTCCGCCGCCGACGCCATCGTGTTGGCCGTGTACATCCCGCCGCAGGCGCCCGCGCCCGGGCAGGCATGGCGCACTACCGCGTTCATCGAGGCCTCGCTGCGCCGCCCGGCGACGAACTCGCCATAGCTTTGGAAGACCGAGACGATGTCCAGCGTCTCGCCGTCGTGGTGCCCCGGGCGGATCGTCCCGCCGAAGATCATGAGCGCCGGACGGTCCAGGCGCGCCATGGCCATGAGGGCGCCCGGCATGTTCTTGTCACAGCCGGGGACGGCGATGAGCCCGTCGTACCACTGGGCCCCCATCACCGTCTCGATCGAGTCGGCGATGAGGTCGCGCGACGGAAGCGAGTAGCTCATCCCGTCCGTCCCCATCGAGATGCCATCGCTCACCCCGATGGTGTTGAAGCGCATCCCCACCATCCCGGCCGCCTGTACCCCGTCGCGCGCCGCCGTCCCCAGCTCGAGCAGGTGCATGTTGCAGGGATTGCCATCGTACCACATGCTGGCGATGCCGACCTGCGCCTTGGGCAGGTCGTCTTCGGTGAGCCCGGTGGCAAAGAGCATGGCGCGCGACGCGACCTGCGCGCGCGCCTGGGTCAGGCGAGCGGAGTGCCGGTTCATCGTCATGGGCGGCTCATGCCATCTTGTAGCCGCCGCCACAGGTGACGACCTCGCCGGTGATGTAGTTGGACTCCGGGATGCAGAACAGGTACACCGCACCGGCCGCCTCCTCCACCGTCCCGGGCCTGCCTAACGGGATGATGGCCTCGAGCTTCTTGAACGCCTCCGGATTGAGCCCGACCGGGATGTGCCGTCCCTCGATGTCGATCGTGGCCCCGCCGTGCGCAGGCGCCGAGGTGAGGCGTGTTTCGATGACGCCGAAGGCGACCGCGTTCACGGTGACCTTGTAGCGCCCCCACTCCTTGGCCATCGCCTTGGTGAGGCCGATGATCCCCGCCTTGGCCGACGAGTAGTTGGCCTGCCCCGGGTTGCCGTTGGTCCCCGAGACCGACGAGATGTTCACCACCTTGCGATACACGGGGGTCCCGGCCTCGGCCTCCCGCTTGGCGTTGGCGCGAATCACCTCGCTCGCGGCGCGCAGGATGCGGAACGGCGCCTTGAGGTGCACGTCCATGATCGCGTCCCACTGCTCGTCGGTCATCTTCTGGATCACGTTGTCCCAGGTGAAGCCGGCGTTGTTGATGATGATGTCCAGCCCGCCGAAGCTGTCGACCGCCGTGCGCACGAAGCGCTCGGGAAAGTCCCTGTCGGCCACACTCCCAGAGACGGCAACCGCCTTCCCTCCGCTCGCCTCGATGGCGGCGACGGTCTCCTGCGCCGGTGCGGCATCGAGATCGTTGACGACGATGTGCGCCCCCTCGCTGGCGAGCTTGAGCGCGATGGCCTGCCCGATGCCGCGTCCGGCACCGGTGATGATGGCGACCTTTCCGGCGAGCTTCATGATGCGAGGTGCGAGTGGGTGTGAAGGCGAGACAACGTGCGGGATGATCAGTCGGCGCGGTAGAGCGTGATGACGCACGCGCCGCCCAGGCCGAGGTTGTGCTGCAGCGCGATGCGCGCCCCCTCGACCTGGCGCGCCCCCGACATCCCGCGCAGCTGCCAGGTGAGTTCGGTGCATTGGGCCAGCCCGGTGGCGCCTAACGGGTGCCCCTTGGAGAGGAGCCCCCGACGGGTTGGTGACTACCTTGCCGCCAAAGGTATTGTCGCCCTCGACAATGAAGCGCTCCGCCGTCCCCTCGGGTGTGAGTCCCAGCGCCTCGTAGGCGATGAGTTCGTTGGCGGTGAAGCAGTCGTGCAGCTCCACCACATCTACATCCTCCGGGCCGATCCCCGCGGCGTCATACGCGCGCTGCGCCGCTCCCTTGGCCATGTCGTAGCCCACCGACCGCATCATGTTGCCGGCATCAAACGTCCCGGGGATGTCGGTGGCCATCACCTGGGCGGCGATCGTCACGCGCGCGTCGATGCCGTGGCGCGTCGCGAAGTCGCGTGAGCAGACCACCGCCGCCGCCGCGCCGCAGGTGGGAGGGCAGCACTGCAGCCGCGTCAGCGGGTCGCTCACCGCGGGCGAGGCGAGCACCTCGTCCTCAGTCACCGGCTCGCGGAAGATGGCGAACGGATTGAGCGAGGCATGCTTGCGCGCCTTGACCGAGATCTTGGCAAAGGTGCTCGGCTTGATGCCATGCTCCTTCATGTAGTGACGGCCCGCTGCGGCAAAGTACTGCGGCGCCAGCGGCGCCCCTTTGTCGATGCCGTCGGTGCGATCGAGCGCACCGGCCACGAGTTCGGTGGGGATGGGACGATCCTGGAACAGCTTGATGAGCGGGCCGGGGATCATCTGCTCGAAGCCGACGGCGAGCGCACACTCCACCGCCCCGCTGGCCACCGCCTGTCGCGCGAGGAAGAGCGCGGTCGAGCCGGTAGCGCAGTTGTTGTTCACGTTGATGATCGGCGCTCCGCTCAACCCCACCTCGTACATCGCCCGCTGGCCGGCGCAGCTGTCGCCATACACATAGCCCACGTACACCTGCTCGGCGTCGTGGTACGCGATCCCCGCGTCGGCCAGCGCGGTGCGCGCGGCGGTTGAGGCCATCACCGTGTACGGATCGCTCTTGCCGGGCTTGGCGAAGGGGACCATGCCGACCCCCGCGACGACCACTGTTCTCGACATCGTGTCCTCGTGTTTCCGTGTGTTGTCGCGTCATGGGTCGACACCCGCGGGCGCCGACGTCGTCGCCTACCGCGCCTGCGGCACCACCGTCGCGCCCCCGGCGATCTTCACCTCACCCTGCGCGTTGCGCAGCGTGAGCGCGAGCGCCACCGCGCCGTCGGGCGCAATGGCCGACACGACCCCCGCCGCCGTCAATTGCTCGCCGGGGTACGTGATGGCCGAGAAGCGCACGTGGATGTCGCGCAGCCGTTCCTGTGGCACCCAGTGCGTGATCATGCGTACCAGGTACGCCACGCCAAGCATGCCGTGCATGAAGACATCGCGGTGGCCGGCGGCTTTCGCGAAGTCCGAGTCGATGTGCAGCGGGATGTGGTCGCCCGAGCCCCCCGCGTACAGGGCGAGCGTGGCCCGCGTGAGCGGCGGGAGCACCAGCGGCGGCAACGTTTCGCCCACCCGCAGCGCGTCGGTCGGCAGCCCGGTCACCGGTGCCTCCAGATCATCACCTGCCGCCCCACCGCGACCAACGCCCCGCTATCGGCATGGCGCACCTCGCTCTCGAACGCGACGAACTCGAGCGCTCCCCCCTTCTTGTCGTAGACGTCGACCACGCGCCGCGTCACGCGCACGCGGTCCCCCGCACACATCACGTCGTGAAACGTGTACGACTGCTCCCCGTGCAGCACGTCGGTGATGGGAATGCCCACGTCGGTGAGGTACCCCGACCCGACCGGACTGTCGGCCTGCAGGCAGAAGGCGAAGGTCGGCGGCGCCACGATCGAGCGGTAGCCGGCGGCACGCGCGGCGGCTTCATCGGTGTAGATCGGCCGCGTCTCGCCGATCGCCTTGGCCAGGAGCGTCAGCCGCCCCTTCTCGATCTCCACTTCAAAGGGGGGCCACTCGCGACCGATGATGGCGCGGTCGATCATGCGGGGGCCTGCTTGGGCATCGTCGCCAGCCACGCCAGGCTTTCCACCGTCGAGCGTTGCGGATGATACTCGGCGCCGTACCAGCCGGCGTACCCGCTCCTGCCAATCGCCTGCAGGATCGCCGGGATGTCGAGCGACCCGGTGCCGGGCTCGTGCCGCCCCGGGACGTCGGCGAATTGCACGTGACGGGCAATGGCCCGCACGTGCGTGAACGCCTCGACTGGGTCGCCGCCGTTCATGGCCGTGTGATAGACGTCGAACTGCAACCCCAGGCGCTGGCTCCCCAGGCAGCGTACCACGTCGGCGGCCTGCTGCAGGTCGGCCAGGAGCGCGGTCGGCGCATCGACGCGGTTCATCGCCTCGATCAGGAGCGAGGTGCCCTTGGCGCGACTCAGGCAGAGCGCCAGGCGAACGTTGGCCAGGTAGGTGTGCAGGCAGTCGTCCCGTGAGACCCCGGCCGGGATGCGCGACGGCCCGAGGTGCACGTGCAACGCGCCTAACGTGGCCGCCGCGTCGAGCGCGTGCTCCAGCGACTCGCGGAACGCGTCCTCGCGCCCGGGGACCCCCGACAGCCCATCGCCACCCGTGGCGTAGTCGCGCGACCCCACGTTGATGAGCACGACCTGGAGCTGCGCGTCGCGCGCCGCGCGCGCCATCTCGTCCACGTCGCCCTCGGCGAGCCCCTGGATCTCGACGCCGGCAAAGCCGGCCGCGCGCACCGCCGCGAAACGCTCCAGCAACGGCAGCTCGCGGAACATGAACGAGACCGACGCCGACAGCTGCATCGCCTACTCCGCCGACGTGCCAGGTGCGACGCGATCCGGTGTCGCACCCTCCGGTGTGGCGCGCTGCTGCGCCGCCTTCATCGCCAGCCAACTCGCCCGGTAGTCGCGCCCACCGGCCAGTACCTGTCCGCCATCACAGTAGACGATGGTCCCGTTCACGTATCCGGCCGCGTCGCTGCACAGGAAGAGCGCCACCTGCGCCACGTCGTGCCCCGTCCCGAAGCGCCGCATGGGATTCATCTGCGCCCACTGCTCGCGGATCTCCTCTGTCGGGGCCAGGCGCGCCATCCCCTCGGTGTCGCCAATGGGGCCGGGGACGATTCCGTTGACGCGAATCCCTTCGTGTCCCCATTCCACCGCGAGCGAGCGCGTGAGCATGTCGACCCCCGCCTTGGCGGCGCTCACATGGGCTTGGCCCCAGAATGCTTCGGTCGACTGCGGTGCGGAGATGTTGATGAGCGATGCGCCGGGGACGCGCAGCACGGCCTTGGCCGCGCGCAGGACGTGAAAGGTCCCGATGAGGTCGATCTCCACCACGGCGCGAAAGCCATTGGACGAGAGTTCATCGGCCGGGCAGATGAAGTTGCCTGCCGCCCCCGAGACCACGATGTCGAATGGACCGAGGGCCTCGTGCGCCCCCGCGACCGCACGCTCGACCGCGCCGAAGTCGCGCACATCGCCAGCCACGCCGTACACCTGTCCGCCATGTGCGCGCAACGCCGCCACCGCCGACTCCACACGCGCCGCGTTGCGACTCATCACCGCCACCCGCGCGCCGTACTCGGCCAGGGCGTGGGCGATGGCGAGGTTGATGCCGCTGGTGCCGCCAGCTACAAAGGCGACCTTGCCGGCGAGGAATCCGGGAACGAATGGGTTCATGTCTCGCTCACGTGGTCGCCGACGCGGCGCGCCGCGTCCAGTAGACGTAGAAGGGGAGCCCGGCCAGCACGATCCCGATCCCCACCATGCTGTACGCGAAGCGATTCACGAGGAGGTTGCCGAGGTACCACGTCAGGATACCCACATACATCAACGGCGTGAGCGGATAGAGCGGGACGCGGAAGGGGCGCGCCAGGTTGGGTTCGCGACGCCGCAGCACGATGAGCCCAAAGACGGTGAGCGCCATGAAGAGCTGCCCCACGAAGCCGACATACGTCAGGTTGTCCTGGTACGTCCCGCTGATGGCGAAGGTGCAGGCGATGAGCGCGAAGACCGCAATCGCGTTGACGGGCGTGCGACGCGTGGGATGTACCATGGCCAGCTTCTTGAAAAAGACCCCGTCGCTTGCCAACGAGAACGGAATGCGTGGGTAGTTGAGCAGCTGTGCGTTCACGGCGCCGATGGCCGAGAGAAAGGCGACCGCCGAGATGATGTCGGCCCCGATGGGACCGAAGACGGCATTCATCGCGTCGGCGGCGACCCGCGGGGAGTTCTTGAGCGTCTCGAACGGCAACACGTAGATGTACGCCGCGTTCACCGCCACGTACAGCGCGATCAGGATCCCCATTCCGGCGAAGATCGCGCGCGGGAGGTTCTTCTGCGGCTCGCGGACCTCGCCGGCCACGTGCGTGATGAAGTACCACCCGCTGTACGAGAAGACGGTGAGGATCATCGCCGTCCCCAGCGACCCGGTCGTCTCGCCCAGGGAACGCCCGGCGGGAAGCAGCGGGGAGTACGGACTCGGTCGTCCATCGCCCAGGAGGAAGCACGCGCCGATGATGGCGATGATGCCGCCCACCTTGAGCAAGGTGAGGATGTTCTGCGTCTTTCCGCTCTCGCGCACGCCGATGCAGTTGACCGTAGTAAAGGTCACGATGATCAGCACCGTGAGCGAGCGGCTCATCAGCGGGGTGAAGCTCGTGTACTTGGAGATGAAGTGCCCGGCGCTCTCCACCGCCAGCGACGTGGTCACCGCCGTGGCGCTCGCCGCATAGGCGAAGAACATCATCCAGCCGAAGAGAAAGGCAATCGGCGTCCCGGGATAGGCGCGCTTGAGGAACTGGTACGTCCCCCCCGTCTCGGGAATCGCGCCGGCCAGCTCGGCAAAGCTCAGCGCACCACAGAGCGCCATGAAGCCGGTGAGGAGCCACGCCGAGAGCGCCAGCCCGGGCGACCCGACCTCGCGCGCGACGGCGCTGGGGACCAGGAAGATGCTCGCCCCGATCGTCCCCCCCACTACCAGCGTGATGGCCTCGAGGGGGCCGAGTCCGCGCTTGAGCGCTCCGTCGCCGTGCGAGGCCACGCGCGCGCCGCTCAGGCGGGGACGTGGTCGAGTGCGCGGTCCAGCGCGCGCACGAACATCTCGACCTCGCTCTCCCCCATCGGCGTCGACAAGCACGCCGTCCCGGCGCGCGTGATGATCACCCCTTCGTCGAGCAGCCGTGCGTGAATCGCTGCCAATTGTTTGGCTGGGCCTGAGTCGGTGACGAACTGTCGGTAGTCGCGCACCGGGTCGTTCATCAGGAGGATGCGGCACAACGTGCCGTCACCCCCCGCACGCATCGCCAGCCCGCGCGCCTCGAAGCAGGCGTTCATGCCGTCGCGCAGGCGAGCGCCGAGCGCATTCAACCGCTCCACCTCGGCGCGCGTGTACAGCTCCATCGCCGTGAGCCCCGCGGCCATGGTGAGCGGGTTGGCGCTGAACGTCCCGCCCGAGAGGACCTTGGGCGGTCCCTTCGACGGGTCGAGCAATGCCATGATGTCGGCGCGCCCGCCGACCGCACCCACGGGGAGGCCGCCGCCGATGATCTTGCCTAACGCCGTGAGGTCCGGCGTGCCGCCGTAGCGCTCCTGCCCCCCGGCGTACCCCAGCCGGAACGAGACCACCTCGTCGTAGATGAGGACGATGCCGTGGTGTCGCGTGAGCTCGGTGAGGCGCTCGAGGAAACCGGTCGCCGGGACCGGCGAGCCGGCCTGCGAGGCGAGCGGGTCGACCAGGAACGCCGCCAGGTCGGCCCCGTGCTTCGCCAACAGTGCTTCCAGCAGCTCCGGCTTGTTGAACGGAATCGTCACGACCTCGTCGAGCACCGTCGGCGACAGGCCGCCGGAGTTGGGGACGCTCGCCGGCGACTCCTCCGGACCCCAGTTGGACGCCGCGCTCTTGACCGAGACCTGGATGTAGTCGTAGTAGCCGTGATAGAACCCTTCGAACTTGGCGATCTTGTGCCGCCCCGTGAACGCGCGGGCGAGCTTGACCGCCATCATCACGTTCTCGGTCCCGGAGTTGCCAAAGCGGATGCGTTCGATGGACGGGACGCGCTCCACCAGGTGCTTGGCCAGCCGCACTTCTTCTGCTCCGGGTTCCGACCACGCGGTCCCGCGCTGGGCCTGGTCGGTGATGGCCGCGACGATCTGCGGGTGGGCATGCCCGTGGATGAGCGACGTCATGTTGTTCACGAAGTCGAGTCGCTCGACCCCGTCGACGTCGGTGAGCCGGCACCCGCGCCCACTGTGCGCGTAGATGGGATACGGCTCGTAGAAGTAGTGCACGCGCGAACTACCGCCGGGGATGTACTGGCAGGCTTCGTCGAAAAGATGCTTGGAGGCGGCGGTCGAGGGCGCGGCGGACACGGAAGATAGGCTGCCGGAGGTCATGACAGGGCGGCGAGGAGGGCGAGGAGACGATGCCTCCCCACCTACGTCCCGCCTTCGTGCTTGTACCAACGAACGGTGGCTTTCGGCGCGACGCCGGGCTACCCGCCCGGTGCCTCCCCCGCCACGCGCTGCTTCAGTCGGCGCACGGCACTCCCCACCGAGGTGAGCACGGGGACCCCGGTGCGTTCGGCGACCACGGCGGCCGCGCGCGCCATGCTGAACTGCGCCAGGGCGATGACCCCGCACCCGTCGTCGACCAGTCGTGTCGCCGCCTCAGCGATGAGCGCATCATGCCGCTCGAAGTCGCCGGCACGCAGTGCGTCGAGCCCGCCGGCGGCGAGCGCCGTGCGGAGGTCGGCCCCCTCGGGGAATTCGGGCGCCATGGAGGTGAGGGTCGGCGCGAACGTCGCCACCAGCCCGATGCGTCGCCCCGTCGCCAGCGCATCGTCGATCATGGCCTCGTTAGGCTTGAGGACCGGGAGCGGCGCCAGCCAGCGCGCCACCTCCTCGATGCACCGCCCGAAGGCCGAGCAGCTGAAGAGAATCCCGTCCACGCCGGTGGTGACGGCGTACTCGGCGAGGAGGAGGAAGCGCTGGTCGAACGATTCGTCGAGCCCGTGCGGCGCGCGGGCGACGTCGGCCGACAGCGAGTCGTCGAGCAGGTGCATGCGCACGCAGTCGGGCCACGCCAGGTCCAGCTCGGCGTTGAGCGGGGCGAGCGATTCCGGGAGGGCGTGGATGAGGGCGATGCGCGGCGCTGGCGGTCCGCTCATTTCGCCTGCCGCAGTTCGCGGATGCGGAACAGCCCCAGGGTGAAACGTTCGCGCATGTCATCGCTGGTGCGGTTGGCGAGGGCGGGGTAGTGGCCCACGTGCGCGCTCACGTCGATGCGCGGCTCGGCGGCATCCACCGAGAGCCCCTGGTCGAGGAGCGCCGTGGCCTGGCGGTGGAAGTCGCGCAGGAGTGCCGCCAGATGCAACGGCCGCCCGCGGTCGCGCACCGGGGCCCCGTGCCCGGGGAGCATGACCTCCCACTCGAGCGATGGCAGGCGCTCCAGCGTCGTCGCCCACTCGTCGATGTAGCCGTCGCCAAGGTACGGGAGGCCGCTCCCCACCAGGTCGCCGGTGATGAGGACGCGTTCCTTCGGCAGGTGCACGACCACGTCCCCCCCTGTGTGTCCACGCCCGAGGAAGACGATGCGGATCTCGCGCCCCCCGCGAACGAGCGTCATCTGCTGCGACAGGGTCACGGTGGGCGGCACCGGGATCACGGCATCGACGGCCCGCTGGTAACGTTGCACCTGTCGGAGACTGCGCTGGGCGGCGGTGCGCGCCGAGTCGGTGCGGGCGCTGGCCACCAGGCGCCGCAACGAATCGTCCCGCTGCGCCAGCACGCGCTCCAACCCCTTGTACGAGGCGCTCGCCTTGGACGTCCCCGCCAGCAGCGCCGCACGCGTGAACTCGTGCCCGATGATCTCCACGCCGGGGCCGTAAACCTGGTTGCCGTGGGCGTGATCGTAGTGGAAGTGCGTGTTGACCACGTAGCGCACCGGCTTGGTCGTGATCTCCCGCAACTCCTTGAGCAGGGCCCACGCCGCCGCCGGCGAGACGTGCGAGTCGACGAGCATGACGTCGTCGGCATTGATGATGGCCGTGGCATTCGCCCCAACCGCCAGGTTGCCGGTCCCGACGGCGTGGTACACGCCGTCGGCGATCTTCGTGAAGCTGTAGGCCTTCCCCTCGTACTCAGCCCCAGGGGGGGTCGGCGGAAGCGCCTGTCCGGCGACCACGCGCGGCGCGGCGCCTACGAGCGTGCTGACCAGTGCCAGCGCGCGCACGGTGTTTCGCATCATCCGTCCTGATGTGGTGGTCCCCGCCGGATCGCCGCTCGCCGTGGCGCCGGCCTGCGCTAACGTCCGCCGCGGCTAACGTCCGCCGCGACGCACCGGTTGTCCAGCCAGTACCCCCGTCACCTTGCCGTCCTTGAGCGCGAATCTCCCGTTCACGAGGACGTGCACTGTGCCGTCGGAATACTGCCGCGGGTTGTCGTAGGTCGCGTTGGCCTTCATGCGCGCCACGTCGAAGATGGCAATGTCGGCGAAGAAGCCCGGCTTGATGAGCCCGCGGTTGGGAATCGTGTAGAACGCGGCCGGGAGCGACGTCATGCTGCGAATCAGGAACGGGAGCGTGACCAGCTTCTCCTCGAAGACCAGCTGCGTGATCTTGTGCGTGAAGCCCCCATACGTGCGCGGGTGCGTGTAGGTGCTGTCGCTCTCCGGTGTGTAGCCGTCGACCGTCGTCATCATCCAGTCCTTCACGGCGAGCAGGCGCACGTTCTCGGGACTGTAGATGTCGACGTTCATGTCCATCAGCCGTCCCCCCTTGGTCTGGAGGATCATGCGGCGCAGCGCCTCCGTCGGCGACACGCCCATCTCACGGGCGATGTCGGCGAGCGTGCGCTTGGTCCAGGCCTTGGGTCCCTCGGTGATGATGATCTTGGTGGCGCCACCGCGGTTGGTCAGGATCTCGTCGATCTCCGCCTCCATGCGCGCCCACGTGACCGGGTCCTGGAGGCGAGCCAGCAACGAATCGGTGCCACCCGCCGGGGCCCAGCGCGGCATCAGGTGCCCGTCGATGCTCGACTCGGAGTTGGTGAAGATGATCCCCGCCCCCATGATGTTCACGCCGCGCCCGCGCGCCGCCTCGATGAGTCGGATGGCCTCGGGCATCTGGGCGTGCGCCCGGTTGCCTAACGAATTGAAGTGCGAGAAGACGAGCGGCGTCCCGCCCTTCTCCGCGATCTCCATCGCCTCCTTGACCGAGTTGAGAAACCCGATCCCCTTGTAGCTGACCCCCATGTCGCGGTCGTGCGTGTCGTAGATCCCGCCAAACTCGGCGGCCACCTTGTTGAGGGCGATGACCTCGGCGGTGGAGGAGTAGTAGCCCGGGTTGTAGGCCAGCCCCGTCGAGAAGCCGAGCGCCCCTTCCTGCATCCCCTTCCGCACGTAGGCGCGCATCTTCTCGACCTCGGCCGGCGTCGCCTCGCGCGCGAAGTCGGTCCCCATCACCGCCGTACGCGCCGGGCCGTGTCCCACGAAGGTGAGCGCGTTGACCGCAATGCCACCGCGCCGCCACGACGTGAAGGCCTTGGCGACTTCGTTGTTGCCGAAACCGTCGATGCCGACGATGACGGTCGTGACGCCTTGTGTAATGAAGGGGACGGCGAGCTTTCCCGGCGCTTTCTCGAGGCGCTCGTGGTTGTGTACGTCCCAGAGTCCCGGGGTGACGAGCAACCCCTTGGCGTCGATCGTGTCCTTCGCCGTCACCTTGGCATCGAAGGCGTGTCCGACGAAGCTGATCTTGTCGCCGGTGATGCCGACGTCGGCCCACACCCAGTCACCGCCGGCGCCGTCCAGCAGGCGCCCACCGACAATCAGGCGGTCGACGCGCATGGCTGGCGCGGTGCCCGCGCGCTGCGCCGCCACATCAGGCGCAACAGTGGCAGACATGAGGAGCGCGGCAGGAACGTACCACGGCAGCGGCAGGTGACGACGGCGACGCATGATGCAGAGCCTCCGGCGGGACACGACCCCGCCTAACGTTTGTTGAGGGCGGGGCGGTCCGGGGCGTTGGCCAGGTCCCAGCTCGCCTGGTGCACCAACCGCACGATACGCTCCATCTTGTCGTACTCGATGCGCTCGGGGCGATCCTCGACGCGGTGATAGTCGGGGTGCAGCCCCGTGGCGAAGGTCACCGCCGGCACCCCGCTCTGCTGGAAGGCCCACATGTCGGTGCGCCGTAGCAGCTGCGAGATGTTGTTGTCGTAGCGCTTTTCGAGCGTGAGCTTGATGGCCGCATTCGAGCGCTCGATGGCCGCGGTGAGGGTGTTGCTGCGGCTGAAGCCGTACAGGTTCACGCTGTTGCGGTTGGCGTCGGCGCTCTGCACGGGCAACCCACGAAAGCGCGCACCGCCGTTGGGGGGGATCTCTTCATTGCGCCCGATCATGTCCATGTTGAGCATCGCCACCGTGCGCGCCAGCGGGACGACCGGGGCCTCGACGTAGCCCCACGCCCCCATCAGCGGCCCGCGCTCTTCGGAATTGAGCGCGACGAACAGGATGGATCGCTTGGGACGAATGCCCTGCGCCGCCGCCCGCGCGTACGCATCGGCGATGGCGAGCAGCCCGACCGTCCCCGACCCGTTGTCATCCGCGCCGTTGAAGATCTGCGCGCCGTCGGCGCCGTTGTGGTCCGGATGGGCGGCGATCAATACGTACTCGTCCTTGAGCACCGGGTCGCTTCCTTCCAGCATCGCGACGACGTTGCGATCCGGCACAACCGTCCGCTGCAGGGCGGTCGTGATGGTGACGCTCACGCCGGGGAGCACGAGCGGCGCATGACTCGATTCCGCGGCGCGCGCGAGCGTGACGAGCGACTTCCCCGTCCCCTTCACGAGTTGCTCCGCGAGCGCAATCGAGATCTGCCCCGCGGGGATGTGGACCTGCTGCATCCACGAGGCCAGCGTGTAGCGCGGGAGGCGCATGGGGGTGGCGGGCCAGTACGCCCGCGTCGCCCCGTCGAAGTCTTCCTCGCCTTGCCGGTTGTGCACGTCCGCCACGAACAGGACGCCGGCAGCGCCACGCGCCTGCGCCGCGAGCGTCTTGCGCAGTTGGTTGGCGTACTCCGAGTTCACGACGCCGTCGAACGGACTCGCGGGATCGTTCACCCCCGGCTCGTTGTCGAGCATCAGGAGGATCTTCCCGCGCACGTCGCCCGCCAGGTCATCGTGCTGGAGCGCCGGGGCGCTGATGCCGAAGCCGACGAAGGCGACCGTACCGCTCGCGCGCCCCGTGGCCGAGTGAAAGCGCGGGTGGAAGTCACCCCCCACGACGTGGCGCGATGTCGCCGTGCCCCAGTCCACCGCGAGCTCGTTGGTCGTGCCTAACGTGCTGGTGATCAGGTTGTAGGGGGCGAAGTACGATCCGCCCGAACCCCTCGGCGCCAGCCCGAGCCACTCGAAGCGGGCCTTGATCCACTCGAGCGCCAAGGCGTTCTCCGGCGTGTCGGTCAGCCGCCCGCGAAAGCCGTCGCCCGCCAGGAACATGAGGTCGGCGCGCATGCGCGATGCCGTGATGGCCTCGGCGTGCGGTGCGGCGCCCTGCGCCGCGAGTGGAGTGGCCGAGGTCAGCGATGCCACAAGGGGCGCTGCCAGGAGCAGCGCCCGCGCGATCCGTGATGCGTTCATCGTCGCTCGTCCAGGAGTTGGTAGACCCGCCGCACCGTCCCCAGCCGGCGGCGGACCACCATCTCATCCGTCCACCCGGGGAAACGGGGGTAGTACGGGTCGAAGCGCGTGAGGTCAAGCGCGGCCGCCGCCTGCTCGGGCGTGAGCCCCCTGGCCTTGGCGTCGGCGCATTGCGTCCAGATGGCGCGCATGTAGTCGCGCAGGCGCTCCACCACCGCCATGTCGCGGAACTCGTCGCCATGCCCGGGGAGGACCACGCTGGGCCGCATCGCGATCATCGTGTCGAGCACGTTGGCCCAGTCGTTCAGGTAGCCGTCGCCCATGTAGGGGACGCCCGGCTGCAGCAGGTCGCCGGTGACCAGGACGCGCTCCTTCGGCAGCCAGACGACCAGGTCGCCGTCGGTGTGCGCCCGCCCCGGGAAGATCACCTGCACCTCGCGCCCGCCGCGCACGATCGAGAGGCGCTCGGAGAGCGTCACGTTAGGCGCCACCGGGGTGAGCGTCGCCACCGATGCCAGGTACTGCTCCCACACCGCACGCCGCCGGGTGATGTCGGCCTTGCTCGCCGGCGTCGACGCGGTGTCGAGCGCCTTGCTCAGGTTCTGGATCTGCGTGTTGGAGAAGTTTCGGTTGCCGATCGCGGTGGGGTGCTCCACCGACTTCCCGGCGGCCAACATGGCGCGCGTGTACTCGCTCCCGATGATCGCCACGCCGGGCGGAAACGACTGGGTGCCGTGCGCGTGATCGTAGTGCATGTGGGTGATCACCAGGTGCCGCACCGGCTTCTTGGTGACGCGCGGCAGCTCGTGCAACAGGGCCCACGCTGCCGCGGGACTCGTCCCCGCGTCGACCACCAGCACCTCGTCGCCCAGCTCGATGATGGCGTGGTTCGACTCGGCGCTCACCACCCCGGTGCCGACAGCGAACCAGACGCCGTCGGCAACCTTGCGGAAGGCGAAGGCCTCCCCGGCATACGTTGCGCCTGGCGGTGGCGCGTTGCCCTGCGCGGCCACGGGAACGAAGGGGCTCGCGATCAGCATCGCGAGCCCCACAAGGTACCGGTACACCATCGGTCGCATCGCGAAATCCTCGCGCGTCAGCTCTTTTCTGCCAGCGGAAGCGGGATGCACGTCGTCGGGCCGTAGACGAGGCCGCGATGGTCGACGCCGTTGGGATGGATCGACCCCGCCTCACCGCGGAACGGGATCTTGAACGCCGTGGTGCGGAAGCGCAGCATGTCGTTGAGGCGGTGCCCCTCCTCGAGGAACATCTCGCGGCTGCGCTCTTCGATGACCTGGGCGATGACCTCGTTCTGCGTGGCCGTGTTGTTGGCGTCGTACCCCGGGATCCCGGCCGCCGTGTGGCGCGCCCGGATGATGTCGCGCGCCGTGGCCAGGTCACCCGTGCGCGCCGCCGCCTCGGCCACGATGAGCTGTGCTTCCTTGTACGTGGCAATCGCCTGGCCGTCGCCGCGAGCCAGCGCCTTGTTGTGCGAGAAGAACGGGGTGATCCCGTCGCTCCCGAAGCCGTTGTTGGTGGCCGACACGCTCACGCGGGGATCGGCCACGCTCTGCCACGTGACGCCGCGGTAGTTGTTGGCCACCGACCCGTGGCGATTCGTCGCTGACCCGATGTTGTTCTGCAACTCGAACACCAGGTTCCAGCGCTGGCGCTCGCCCGCGCCGCGCGTGGCCAGCTTGGTGTAGCCCGCCGGGACGGCCGCCGCGTCGGTGCGTGCCCCCGCAAAGTTGCCCAGATCCAGGCGCACGCGTGCACGTCCCACGCGCGCCATGTTCAGCAGGTCAGTGTTGTTGGCCGCGGTGGCCAGCGTGATGGCGTCGGTGAACTGCGCCTCGGCGGCCTGTAGCGCCGCCGACGCCGGCTGCACCTGTCCCGGCGTGAGCACCGCCTCGCAGAAGCCTTCGCCTAACGCCAAGGTAGCGTACGCCCCATAGGCCTTCACGGTGGCCTTGAGCAGCCCCTTGTTGGTCACCGCTGCGTCGGCAAAGCCGTCGATCAGCGTGTAGGCTCGCTCGGCGCCCTTGCGTGCGATCTGCAACGTGGCGTACGGAAAGAGCCCGGCGGCCGGTTCGCAGTTGCTCAGCAGCGACGCATCGTTCTCGAGGATCTGCCGCGTGTACCACGCCTGCGACACCCCCTGCGCCGAGCTGTTGATCAGCTGGTCGGAGAGCGCGTTCGCCGCCGTCACGTAGTTGGACCAGGCGCACTCGAAGTCGAGGACGACTCCGTTGGCCAGCACGGAGGCATTGAGCGGGCTGTTCAGCGCCTCCTCGGTCACCTTGCCGGGCAGCTCCACGTCGAGCGCGCCCTTGCAGCCGGCCAGCGTGATCAGTGCCGCGCATCCGACCGCCCCGATGGTCCGCAGTGTATCGATCCGCATCGTATCGAACTCCGAGTAAGGAAGACTGTCGCCGAGACGAGGAACTACGGAACCACCCGGACCGTCACCTGCAATCGCTGCATGGTGGGCCACGCATCCTGCTGGTTGCCGGCCAACCCTTCGGGGAAGCCCGCGCGGAAGTTGCCGTTCTCGCGGATCGACGGATCGGTCAAGTGCCGGCCAAACTGCTCGGGCTGCGATCGCCAGAACGTCGAGATGTTCCCCGACCAGGCCAGCGTCGTGGACGCCTGCGACAACCCGAAGCGTTGCGCCAATCGCGGTGTGAACGTGTAGGTGCCGGCCACCTCACGCAGGCGGGCGTAGCCCATCCGGAAGATCGACCACTGCCCGCGACTGTCGAACGTGTTGGCCTTGATCCCCATGAGGATCGGGTCCTTCTGCTCCAACCACGACTTGGCATTTCCGAACGTGGCAAACGCCGCCGACACCTCGGAGTTGCGCTGATAGTTCCCGCCGATGTACTCGACGTTGGTATAGAACTGCAGCGAGTTGCCCACGGAGATGGTCAGTGCCGTGGAGCCCTGCCACGTGGGGAGCGGCGAGCCGTAGTACACCTCGGGCGCCTGCGCACAGGCCACCGGCGCGCCACCCCCGGCCGAGAGGTTGGTCCCGGGGATCAACTCGCCCCCTTCACACTTCACGTTGGTCGCCACACCGTTAGCCAGGTCGGCCGAGACTACGCGCCGCATGAAGAACGACGCCAGCGGATAGCCCGGCACGTGGAACTGCTGGAACAGGAGCGGAATGCGCGACGTCCCGCCGAGCGAGACGATCTTGTTGTCGTTGCCGGAGAGCGTCGTGCGCAGGTCGACCACCGCCTTGTCGCTGCGATACAGGTTGAGGTTGGCCAGCACCTCCCACCCCTTGTTCTCCACCACGCCCAGGTTGCGCAGCTGCGTCCCGGTGAAGCCTTCCGACGGGGCAATGGACGTCGGGACAATCGCATCCTCGGTACGCTTGCGGTACACGTTGAACTCGAGCCCGAGGCGCTCGCCAAAGAGCCCGAGGTCCAATCCGGCTTCGAACTCGGTCCCGACCTCAGGCTTGAGGTCCGGGTTGCCGAGGTTGTCGGAGGTGAGCCCCGATGTCGTCTCGCCCACGCGTGGCTTGAACGTCTTGATGGCGACAAAGGCGTCCGGCTGCTGCCCGGCCTTGCCCCACGCCGTGCGCAGCTTGGCCGTGGTGACGCCCGGGATCTTGAACCACGACTCCTCGCCGATGACCCACGAGGCGCTCACCTTGGGATAGACGACGAACTTGAAGTCCTTGCCGAACGCGCTGTTGTCGTCGCCGCGCACGGCGCCGGTGAGGTAGAAGCGTTCCTTCCACGACACCTGCTGCTGGAAGTACATCCCCATCGACTTGTTCTCGATGATCTCCTCGTCGGAGGTACGGCTCGCCCCGGCGCCAATCGTCTCGAGGGCATTGACTGCGATGTTCTCCGAGCGCACCCAGAAGATGTTGGTCTTGCGGGCGAAGTACTGAAAGCCGTACGACGACGCGCTGCCGAGCGACCCGCGCGTGAACTTGGCCGTGGTCCCGTAGTCGAGCGTGCGGAAGGCCACGTCGTTGTCGTACACGTGGCGCATCCCGTTAGGCAGCGCGATGCCGTTCCGGAAGTTGCCCTCCACTCGACGCGACAGCGTTGACAGCTGCTGCATCGTGAAGTCGCCACCCACCGCCAGGCGATGCGTGAACCAGCTCCAGGGCGTGTAGGTCGCCGTCAGGTTCAGGATGCCGCGGTTGACGTCACTGAAGGCCTCGGCGTCGTTCTGCAGCCGCTCGGGGAGTTCGAACCCCGGCCAGCCGCGGAACGGACCATCGAGGCGAACACCTGAGCTGGTACCGGGTTCGCACCCCGGAGCGGGGCAGGCGAAGTTGATGGCCGCGGTGACGGGTTGATTGGCCGGCGCGGGGGACTGCAGGCGGGAGCGGGTGTAGCCGAGCCCCATGTCGACGGTGAGCTTGGTGCTCGGAAGCCAGGTGATGTTGCCGCGGCTGCTGAGCTTTTGCTGGTTGTTGTACGAGACCGACCCGGTCTCGTCGTCGTAGTCGCCCGAGAAGTAGTACCGCACCTGCTCAGCGCCGCCGCGCAGGTTGGCGCCAAACGAGCCCAGGGCGCCGGTGCTGAACACGTTGCCGACGCAGTTGCCGTTCTTGATCGAGTCGAACGGCTTGGGGCACATGCCGTAGACGCTTTGCGAGAAGCCCGTCTCGCGGGCGTACTTGAGGACGTTCACCTCGACCAGCTGCCCAGCCGCCGACTTGTACCAGACGGTGTTGAACGTCTTTTCCGGGTTGGGGATCCAGTTGCCGCCGCCACGCGCCGTGAACTCCAGCCGCGGACGCCCTGCTTTCCCCTTCTTGGTCGTGATCTGGATGACGCCGTTCGACGCTTCGGTCCCGTACAGCGTCGCCGCCGCAGGCCCCTTCACGACTTCGATCGACTCGATGTCGTCCGGATTGATGTCGTTGAGCCGCGACGGTGTGAAGCGCGGGTCACCGCCGGGGCCCGTCGTGTTGAACTGCGCCGGGACGCCCCCCGCCTGCGCATTGTTCACGCGGATGCCGTCGATGTAGAGGATCGGCGCCGAGTTGAGCGCGAGGCTCGACGCCCCGCGCACGCGGAAGACGCCGCCCTGCCCGATCGCACCGCCCGACGACTGGATCGCCATTCCGGGGACGGAGGCACTCAACAGCGTCTGCACGTCCTTGGGCGGGGCAATCTCGGTGATCGCCGAGACGTCGACCTTGGAGACCGCGTTGCCCTGCGAACGAATGGTCTCGCCCCCCGCCGTGCCGGAGATGACCACCTGGTCGAGCTGCACGGCGAGCTTGGTCATGGCGATCACGATCCCCGTCTCGCCGGCGCGCACCTGCCGCGTCTCGCGCTGGTGTCCCAGGTGCGTGATCTCGAGCGTGGCCGTCGCCGTCGCGACGATCACGCGGAACTCGCCGCGCGCATCGGTCACCGCGGTCCGGCCGCCACCGGCCACCGTGATGCGGGCGTCGGCAAGCGGCGCCCGTGACGCCGCGTCCACCACGCGCCCGGAGACGATAGAGTCCGCGGCAATCCGCTGGTTGGTCGTGATGATCGGCAGCGCGGCCGCCTCGGTCACGTTCAGGGCCGCCACTTCGGGCATGAGCGGCGTGCCTGCGCCGGGCACGACCACGATCTGGTTCTCCCGCTCCTCATAGCGGACCGGGAGCCCGATCAGCAGGCGATTGAGCGCCTCGGCGATCGTGAGGTCGGCGCAACGACAGGCGACCGTGCGCGAATCGCTGCGCAGCTTGGTGGGACTGAAGCCCACGCTCACCCCCGACTCCGACGCAAGCCGCGTGAGCGCGATCGTGAGGGAGACGCCACGCACGTCCAGCCGTGCCGGGAGATCGAGGAGCGATTGTCCCCGTTGGGGGCTGCGGGTTGCGCTCGCCAAGACCACCTGTGCCGGTACGGCCTGCACGACAGTGATCGCAGTCAGGGCGGCTACCACGTAACAACGGAGCGTTCGCATCTCCAACCCTCCAGGTCGAAAAGCCAGCTAGCGGGGTTTCCCCATCGTGACGGCGTTGCCTTGTACCTCGCATTCGGTGGCGACGACTGCGCAGACCACGCGCACCACCTCGTCCAGCGGTCGATCCGAGAACCAGTTGGTCACGGTCTGCTGCGACAACGTCGTGTCGACGATCGTGACCTTCGCGCCATACGCCTGCTCGATCTCGTGCGCCACTTCGGACAGCGGCGTCCCCTGAAAGGCGAGGAATCGACCGACCCAGCGCGTGACCTCGCGCGCTTCCGGCAGCTGCACGGTGGGAAGGAGTTGGCCCTCCACCACCCGCGCTTCCTCCCCCCGGACCAGCTGCGCCTCACCACCGCGGGCGGCCGCCAGCGCCACCTTTCCTTCCACCACCACGAGGCGCACGTCCTCGTTCTCGGCGTCCAGGTCGAACTGCGTGCCGAGCACCGTGACCTCGCCACCGCGCGTCTTCACGCGGAAGGGCAGTCCGTTGCGCTTGGCCACGGAGAAGAACGCCCGACCCGTCAGGTGCACCTCGCGCAACCCTTCCTGCACGCGAATGCGCGCGTGGCTGCGCGGGGCCAGCCGCATGACCGAGCCATCGCGCAGGGCCACCGTCACGGTCTGGTTGTCGCCCGTGACCATCTCCTCGAAGCCGAAATCGCCCGGGGGCGAACCGGCGAACTGTCGTTGCATCGTCACCGCGGCCACCACGACAGCGGCCACGCCGGCCACCGCGGCGACGCGACGCGTCCACGTGGCGCGGCGCGTCATACGCTCGCGACGCGCCGCGATCTCGAGCACCTCGAGCACCGGGGGCGGGTCGCTGGCGACGCGATCGGGGCGAGTCGTCGCCGCGAGCACGCCCTTCAGCTCCTGATAACGCGCCTCATGCTGGGACGACGCCCGGCGCCACGCCTCAACGGCGAGTTGCTCCGACGGGTTTGTCTGGCCCTTGATGGCGCGAAATAGCAGGGAGTCGTCCATGAATTCCTCGAAGTCGAGCGCCCGCAGGGAACGGCACTCTTGCAGGGGTATACGGAGGGGTCGGACAATCGTACCAATGCGATCGCCACGACGTGCGCCATCGCCGCAAGTCCGCTGGGGCCGGACACACGAGCGCCCGGAAGCCGAGGGGTCGGCGTCCGGGCGCAGGCCGGAGCGAGCGGCGGCGCTCCGCCGAAAGTTATCTCATCCCGGTGGGGCCGACGTTTCCGACGTCCACGGGCGACGACGTCTCGCGGGCGTCGCGGCATCGGCCGACTCGTCCACCGCCGCATCCACCGACACATCCAGCGACACATCCAGCGACACATCCGCTCCGTCATTCGCCGGCCTGCCGGAACGTGGGTCGGCCGTCGGGTCGGCGGTGAGGTCGGCCGGCGCGCCCGCATCGCCGCGTTGCCCATCCCGCAGCCGCATCATCGGCAGTTCACGCGCCTCTCCCCGCCCCGACGGCCGCGTGAAGGCGGCGAGTGCGACGCGGAGTTGTGAGAGCGCCAGTGTCATGTGATTGGCGACCGTGCGCGGCGTGATGCCGAGCGTCTCCGCCACTTCGCGGTACGACAGGCCGTGCAGGTGCGCCAGGATGAAGACGTCGCGGCGACGCTCGGGAAGCGCAGCAATCGCACGCTCGGCCGCGCCCGCAAGCTCCCCGGCTTCCAGGATGGCCACCGGTGACGGCGCCTCCGTCGGCGCCCCCTGTGTGGCGAAGAAGCTGAAGCGATCGCGCAGCCGGCGGCGACGGAAGTCGTCGGTGATCAGGTTCCGCAGCACCCGGTACAGGTACGCACGGGGCGACGCGTGCGGCCGGAGTTGGCGCCGACGCTCCCACACGCGCACGAACGCCTCCTGCACGAGGTCTTCGGCTGCATCCTGGTTGCGCATCTTGTCGAGCGCAAAGGCGACCATCGGCCGCCAGTAGCGGTCCATCAGCGCCGCGAGCGCCTGTCCGTCGTCCAGCGCAAGCCGCGCCACCAGCGCCACGTCGTCCGCGTCGGGGGCGGGTTCAGCAGGCAGGCGTTGCGGCTGACGGCGGGTGAAGTCGAGGAGTCGGAGCACGTGCACGTCCACGGATGCAGGCGGGTTCGCCTCACCCGCGTTGCGTGCGCTCGCACGCGATCGCCGGGTGTGCCCGCGAATCTTCCGCCGCGTCACGATTCGGTCAATAGCGAACTCGGCGCGGCGCGTACAGCTGCGCCGCGCGCCGCACCTGGTCACAACTATTGGTGCACCGCAACGCGCACTGCCTCGACAAAGGCGTCGAGCTCCGACTCGCCCATTGGCGTTGACAAGCACCCGAGCCCGATGCGGCTGATGATGATCCCTTCCTGCATCAGGCGCTTGTGGATCGCCGTCATGCGCGCCATGGGCTGCGCCGTACGCACCGACGTGCGGTAATCGCGGATCGTCTCGCGAGTCAGCATGAGGCGAAAGAGCGATCCCTCCCCGGCCAACTGTCCCGCCTCTCCCGCCTCGGCAAACACCGCGTCCACGCGCTGCCGCAACCGCGCTCCCATCGCGTTGAGCCGGTCGACCGCATCGCGCGTCCACTTGGTGAGCGCGGCGTGACCCGCCACCATCGTGAGCGGGTTGCCGCTGAACGTCCCGCCGGACTCCACACGCGCCTTGCCGGCCGTCGGGTCGAGCAGCGCCATGATCTCTGCCCTGCCGCCCACCGCCCCGACCGGGAGCCCACCCCCGATGATCTTGCCAAACACGGTGAGGTCCGGCCTCCCGCCGAATCGTTCCTGCGCTCCGCCGTACGCCAGGCGAAACGAGATCACTTCGTCGTAGATCAGCACGATCCCCAAGCGCCGCGTGATCTCGCCCAGGAAGTCGAGGAAGCCCGGCTCCGCCTGCGCCATCCCGCCGCGATTGGCTAGTGGATCGAGGATGAGGGCGCCGATCGACGCCCCATGCTGCTCGAGCAATCGCGCCGTCGCCTCGCGGTTGTTCCACGGCAGGACGACCACCTCATCCAGCGCACTCGGTGCAATGCCGCCGCTCACCGCTACCGTCGCCGGCGCCTCATCAGGCCCCCAGGCATCGGGCGGCGAACCGACGCTGACCTGCACGTAGTCGTAGTAGCCGTGATAGTGCCCCTCGAACTTGGCCAGCTTCGATCGCCCGGTGAACTCGCGCGCCAGCTTGATGGCCATCATCACCGCCTCGGTCCCCGAATTGGCAAAGCGGATGCGCTCGAGCGACGGCACGCGGCCAATGAGCAGCTGTGCCAGGTGATACTCCGCCTCGCCGGGCTCCGACCACGCCGTCCCACGTTGCAGCTGATCGATGATCGCGGCGTTGACCTCGGGATCGGCGTGCCCGTGCAGCATCGCCGTCATGTTGTTGAGGAAGTCGACTCGCTCCACGCCGTCGACGTCGGTGAGCCGGCACCCGCGCCCGTGCGCCGCATAGATCGGGTGCGGCGGGTAGTAGTAGTGCAGCCGCGAGGTGCCGCCAGGCATGAGGGCGCTGGCAGCGCGGTAGAGATCGTCGGTGTGGGTCATGAGACGGGAGACGGGAGACGGGAGACGGGAGGTTGCGCGGTGTGCGACGCTGACGACCTCACGCCTCGGCCGTGGGAGTGCTGGACGCCGATGCTCGGCGCCAGTACCAGTAGAACGGGAGGCCGGCCGCGACAATGCCGATGCCGATCAGCACCTGCGGACCTCGCGTCGTCAGCAACGTCGTGAGGTACCAGAGCAGGATCGCGACGTACAGCAATGGCGTGAACGGATAGCCGAAGACCTGATACGGGCGCGGCATCTCCGGCGCGATGCGGCGCAGGATGAACAAGCCGATCACGGTGAGCGCCATGAACGCCTGGTTCACGAAGGCGGCCCAGCCCAGGATCTGCGTGTACGACCCGGCGAGGGCGAGGATCGACGCCCACGTCCCCACCAGCACGATGGCCCCGACCGGCACGTGCCGTGAGGCGTGGACCCGGCTGATCGCCTTGAAGAAGAGGCCGTCGCTCGCGAGGGCGTAAGTGATGCGCGGGTAGTTGAGCAACTGGGCGTTGAGCGTGCCTAACGCCGAGAGCAGCACGACCAGTGCGGTGACGTCGGCGGCGCGCGGTCCCACCGCCCGCGCCATGGCATCGGCCGCCACGCGGGGCGACCCCTGCAGCTCGGCGAACGGCAGGACGTAGACGAAGGCCACGTTGAGCAGCAGGTACGTCGCCAGCACCACGGCCATCGCGATCATGATCGCCCGCGATAGCGTGCGTCCCGGGTCGCGCACCTCGCCCGCCACGTGCGTCACGAAGTAGAAGCCGGAGTAGGAGAAGACCGAGAGGATCATCGCCGTGGCCACCGACCCGGCGATCTCGCCACCGCCGCGCCCTTGGGGGAGGAACGGCCCGAGGCGCGAGACATCGCCCGCCGGTGACGTGAGGCACGCGACGACGATCGCCGTCATCATCAGCACCTTGAGCCCCGTGAGCACGTTCTGCACACGCCCGCTGGTGCGCAGCCCCACCGCGTTCACCGCGGTGAGCAGCGCGATGATGGCCACCGCTACTGCGCGCTGCGCGAACGAGTCCGCCGGAATGAGCCCGCCGGCAAAGTGCCCGGCATAGAGCGAGGCCATCGACGCGACCACCGCGATGTTCCCCGTCCCCTGCGCAAAGAGCATCATCCAGGCAAACAGGAAGGCCAGCGGCGTCGCGGGATACGCGCGCTTGAGGAACACGTAGGTTCCGCCGGTCTCGGGCATCGCCGACGCCAGTTCGGCGAACGACAGCGCCCCGCACAACGCCATGAAGCCGGTGAAGAGCCAGGTGAACAGGGCGAGCCCCGGGGACCCCACCTCTCGCGCCACCCCCGCCGGCACCAGGAAGATGCTCACGCCGATCGTCCCGCCGACAATGAGCGTCGTCGCTTCGAGCAGGCCAAGCCCGCGCTGCAGGGACGGAGTGCCCGCCATCGTCAGGCACTCACCTCGCAATCCGCCATGATCTCGAGTGCGCGCACGAGCGCCGAGTGGTCCATGTCGGCGAGCCCGTGCGCGGCGCACACCTGCATCAACTGGGCAGCGTTGGCCGTCTGCGGCAAGGCGACTCCCATCGCGCGGGCGCCGCTCAATGCGAGGTTGAGGTCCTTCTGGTGCAACCGAATGCGAAAGCCCGGGTTGAAGGTGCGCTTGATCATCCGCTCACCGTGCACCTCGAGGATGCGCGAACTCGCGAAGCCGCCCATCAGCGCCTGGCGCACCTTGGTCGGGTCGGCCCCTGCCTTGCTCGCGAAGACCAGCGCCTCACCAACGGCGGCGATCGTCAACGCCACGATGATCTGGTTGGCCACCTTGGTCGTCTGCCCGTCGCCATTGGCCCCGACGTGCGTGATGTTCTTCCCCATCAACTCGAAGAGCGGCTTCACCCGCTCGAACGCCGCCGCCGGCCCTCCGACCATGATCGTGAGTGTCGCCGCCTTGGCGCCCACCTCGCCGCCGGACACCGGTGCGTCCAGGTAGTCGCAGCCCAAGGCGTTGATGCGCGCGGCGAAGGCCTTGGTCTCGATCGGCGAGATGGAGCTCATGTCGACCACCACCTTGCCTGACGAGAGTCCCTCGCTCACCCCCGCTGCGCCAAACAGCACCTGTGCCACGTCTGGCGTGTCGGGGAGCATGAGGAAGACGATGTCGGCGCGCTCGGCCACTTCGCGCGCGGTCGCACACACCACCGCAGCGGTCGCCGCCACCTCGTCGCGCACGGCGCTGCGCGTGTGCACGAACAGGCGATGCCCGGCGTTGGCCAGGTGCACCGCCATCGGCGCCCCCATGATGCCGAGCCCGATGAATCCCAGGGAGAGCGGTTGAGCGGTCATGACGAGTGGTGGGTGGTGGGCTATGCGGTGAGCGCGGTCATCCAGCCAAGTCCAGCTTCGGTCACGCCGGCCGGCTTGTATTCGCAGCCGATGTAGCCGTCATAGCCGATGCGGTCGAGGTGCGCGAAGAGGAAGGGGTAGTTGATCTCCCCGGTCCCCGGCTCGTGGCGCCCCGGATTGTCGGCCAGCTGCACGTGCCCGATGCGCGCCAGGTGGCGGCTCAGCGTCCCCGCGAGTTCGCCCTCGGCGCGCTGGGCGTGATAGATGTCGTACTGCACGCGCACGTTGGGTGACCCCACCTCGTCGAGCAGCGCGAGCACCTGCGCCGTCGTCGTCAGGTGAAAGCCGGGGATGTCGAACGGGTTGATGGCCTCCACCAGCAGTTGCAGCCCGGCGGCATCGAGCGCGTTGGCCGCGTGGCGCACGTTGTCCACGAGGGTTGCATGGACGCGGGCCGGATCCTCGCCCGGTGGTGTCTTTCCCACGAGGCAGTTGAGTCGCGGGACACCGAGCGCCTGCGCGTACCGAATCGCCGTCTCCACGCCGGCGCGGAACTCCTCGGTGCGTCCCGGCAAGCAGGCGATCCCGCGCTCCCCCGCATCCCAGTCTCCCGCCGGGAGGTTATGCAGCACGAGCGAGAGGCGATGTCGATCGAGCGCCGCGCGCAGGTCACCCACCGCGTACGGGTACGGAAAGAGGAACTCCACCGCCGAGAATCCCGCCGCCGCCGCGCGCGCAAAGCGGTCGAGGAAGGGGACCTCGGTGAAGAGCATCGTGAGATTGGCCGCAAAGCGGGGCATCGTGTTGGCCGGCGTGGGTGGGTAGGGCGCAGTGGTGCCTGCAAGGCCGCACGCGTGTCGCGTGCGTGAAGCGTCGGTTGAGCGTGAGTGCTACGTGGGTATAGCGTTACGCCGGCGGGGTCCACGGATCGGGGGCGCGCGCCGAGACGTGCGTCATCACCTCTACCACCGCCGGTTTGCCGCAGGCGAGTGCCTCGGCAATCGCCGGGGCGATGCGATCGGGCGACTCGACACGCTCGCCCCAGCATCCCATGTCTCGGGCAAGCTGCGCGAAGCTCACGTCCTCGAAGCGCCAGAGCTCTTCGGGGTTGCCCGGCCGGTCGCCATACTGGCGCATCACATCCGGAATCCCCTGGCTGAAGCCATTGTTGTTGTTGACGACGGTGACCGTGTTGATGCCGTGACGGCGCGCCGTCTCCAACTCGGCGAAGTGGTACCAGAACCCCCCGTCGCCAGTAAAGCAGATGACGGGACGATCGGGGGCAGCGCACTTGGCGCCTAACGCCGCCGGGAAGCCCCACCCGAGCGATCCCGCCGCACGAATGAAGGTCTGGCGCGGCGAGCGCAGCTTCACCATCGTCGCCACCCAGATCGCCGAGTAGCCGGTGTCCGATACCAGGATCGCGTCGTCAGGCAGGAGCGTCGTGAGCTCCTGGCAGATGCGCTCCGGACGGATGGGCGACTCGCCGGAGGCACGCCGCGGCGCATACTCCGCCTCGCAGTCCGCCACGAGCTGGCGCGTGCGCGCCAGCCACTCGACGTTCCCCTCCGATGGCGTCAGTGCCTGGGTCAGCGCCTCCAGCGACACGCGCGCGTCGCCCACCACGCCGATCGTCCCCGGGTAGCTGCGCCCCAGCTCGGCCGGATCGATGTCCAGCTGCACCACGCGCGTCCCAACGGCCGGTACCTGCCAGTTGTGCGTCGTTTGGTCACCGGTGGCGGATCCGACATAGATCACCAAGTCGGCCTCATGTACGGCGCGATTGGCGCACCACGCCGAGTACGACCCCACGACGCCGACGCTCAGTGCGTGCGTCTCGTCGATCGTCCCCTTGCCGTTCACCGAGGTGGCCACCGGAATCCCGCATCGCTCGGCCAGCGCCACGAGCGCGGCGGCCGCACCCGAGATGCGCACGCCGCCTCCGGCCACGAGGATCGGGCGTTGCGCCTGGCGGATGGCATCGGCGGCCTCGGCGATGCTCGACGGATCGGGCGCCGGCCGGAACGGCGGGACACTGAGGTAGCGCCCCTCCACGATCGGCGCCGGGAGCCCCGTCGCCACCTCCAGCTCGCGAGCCTCGCGCCCCACGAGGTCCAGGTGGACCGGCCCCGGCCTCCCCGTCGTCGCCACGCGAAACGCCTCGCGCATGAGGTGGGGCAGCTGCTTCGGCTCCACCACGTCGACGTTGTACTTGGTCACGGGCTGGAACATCGGCCAGTGATCGATCTCCTGATACGCGTTGCGATGCTGGAACATCGGCGGCTTCTTCCCCGTGAGCGCGACCACCGGGGCGCACGCCAGCCATGCGTCCTGCAACCCCGCCGCGAGATTCGCCGCCCCCACCGACTGCGCCGCGCAGACGCCGGCGCGTCCGCTCACGCGGGCATAGCCGTCGGCCATGTAGGCCGCAGCCTTCTCGCTGTGCGTCACGACGCGACGGATCCCCAGCGCCTCCATGTCCACCATCGCCCGGCGCAGGATGGCGTCCACGTAGAAGAGGTGCGTGACGCCATAGCGCGCCAGGCACTCGGCCACGTAGCGCGCTCCCGTCACCTGCAACTGTTCGCTCATCGGTCCCCTACTTTGCCGTCGGCATGATGAAGTCGGCCCCGCTCCCGATCGTCTCGGGCCACCGCTGCATAATCGATTTCTGGCGCGTGTAGAAGCGCACCCCTTCCTCACCGTACGCGTGCATGTCGCCGAAGAGCGAGCGCTTCCAGCCCCCGAAGCCATGCCACGCCATCGGAACCGGGATCGGGACGTTCACACCCACCATCCCCACTTCGATGCGCCGCGCAAACTCGCGTGCCGCGTTGCCGTCGCGCGTGTAGACCGCCACGCCGTTGCCGTACTCGTGTGCGTTCACCAGGGCGATGGCGCTCGCCAGGTCGGGGACGCGCACGCAGCAGAGCACCGGGCCGAAGATCTCGTCGCGGTAGATGCGCATCGTCGGCGTCACGTGGTCGAACAGCGTGCCGCCGGTAAAGAAGCCCTGTGGCGCCTCGGCCACCGTGTAGCCGCGCCCATCCACCACCAGCGTGGCTCCTTCCTGCACGCCGACGTCGATGTATCCCTCGATGCGCCGCCGCGCGTCGTCGGTCACGATGGGGCCCATGTCCGCACCGGGCTGCAGGCCGTCGCCGATGCGCAGCGCCCGTGCCCGCTCGGCGAGCAGCGGGACGATCGCATCGCCCGCGCTCCCCACGAGCACCGCGACGCTGATCGCCATGCAACGCTCACCCGCCGAGCCATACGCGGCGCCGATGAGGCCATCCACCGCCTGCTTTACGTCGGCGTCGGGGAGGACGACCATGTGGTTCTTCGCCCCGCCCAGCGCCTGCACGCGCTTCCCGTGATGCGCCCCGGTTTCGTAGATGTAGCGCGCGATCGGCGTCGACCCCACGAAGCTCACCGCGCGCACGTCGTCGTGCGCTAGGAGTGCATCGACCGCGACCTTGTCGCCCTGCACCACGTTGAAGATCCCGTCGGGGAGCCCCGCCTCGGCGAGCAGTTCCGCCATCCGAACCGAGGGCGACGGATCACGCTCGCTGGGCTTGAGCACGAAGGTGTTCCCGCACGCGATGGCCACCGGGAACATCCACATCGGGACCATCACCGGGAAGTTGAACGGCGTGATCCCGGCCACGACCCCCAGCGGTTGCCTCACGACCCAGTTGTCGATCCCGGTGGAGACCTGTTCGGTGAAGTCGCCCTTGAGCAGCTGGGGAATGCCACACGCGAACTCCACGATCTCGATGCCGCGCGTGACCTCGCCCTGGGCGTCGGCGAAGACCTTGCCGTGCTCGGCGGTGATCATCGCCGCCAGTTCGTCACGATGCGCGTTGAGGAGCGCGAGATAGCGCGTGAGGATTCGGGCGCGCCGGATCGGTGAGGTGTCCGCCCATGACGGCCAGGCCTCGCGTGCCGCGGCGACGGCAGCCGAGACGTCGTCGGCCGTCGCGAGCGCGACGTGGCGCGCGATGGTCCCGGTCGCGGGGTTGAAGACGGGAGCTCGTCGAGGTCCACTCCCCTCGTCCCGACGCCCCCTGATGAAGTGGCCAACCGTACTCGTATCGGTAAACGGCGTTGCGCCGTGCATGACTTCGCTCCGGAAGGATCCGTGGATACGCCCTCGTATCGCCAGGTCGGCGCCATGACCACGGTGCTCGGTCGTCATCGCGCATCCCTGACGCACGGCTTACGCATCACCAGAGGGCGAGTACCAAGTCCGCGCACGGCGGACGCGTCATGAATGCGCCATTGAAGCGCTGCGAGCGCACTGCAATCGCGCGCCCGGCGCGTCGCGTTCGGCGACGCGCCGCGCGGTCCCCATCGATTGACTGATACGACACAGCGCCCGGCGTCGAGCCGGGCGCTGTGCGTGGACCACCGCCCGCGCGACGCGCTACACCGCGTCGCTCAAGCTCGTGAACGAGAACTCGCGCGTGCGAATCGCCGGGACGACGATCGCCTGCCCCGTGTTGCCGCTTTCGCTCGCGCTCACCCGAATCGCGCGCGACATCGCCTCGAGGTTGTTGAGCATGAAGATCGGCGACTCGTTGAAGCGGAAGTTCTTCACCGCCTTGGTGATCTTCCCCTTCTCGATGAGGAAGGTCCCGTCGCGCGTGAGCCCGGTGTAGAGCACCGTGCGCGGGTCGACCGGGCGGATGTACCAGAAGCGCGTGACGAGAATCCCGCGCTCGGTGCCGGCAATGAGCGCCTCGAGCGACTGATCGCCCCCGTTCATCTTGAGGCCGGCGCCGCCGCCAAAGCCGCCACCGCCCCCGAAGCCGCCGCCACCACCGCCGGTGTTGGGCTCCTTCCCCTGCTTCTGCGCCCAGTAGCGATCGTAGGCGAGGTTCTTCACGATCCCGTTCTCGATCCACACCGTGCGGTTGGTCGGGAGGCCATCGCCAGAGAAGGTGTTGGTCCCGATGTCAGGATCGAGCGGATCGCTGAAAATCGTGACCCGTTCGTCCATCACCTTCATCCCGATCTTGTTCCCGCCGCCCGCCTTGGTGAAGAACGACCGGCCTTCATCGGCGTTGCGCGCATTCATCGCGCCGGCCAACAGCTGCACGAGGTTCCCCACGGCGGTGGGCTCGAGCACCACGGTGTAACGCCCGGGCTCGATCGCCACCGCGTTCTGCGACGCGCGCGCCTTCTGGATGGCCGTCCCGCCTAACGCCCTGGCGTCGATCTTCGACCAATCCCAGTGCGCCGAGCCTCCCCAGCCGGACCCCTGCCCGTCCGGCGTGCGCACGGTGGTCGTGAGCACGGCTTCGGTGGTGCGTGAGTAGGCAAACAATCCCTTGCTGTTGGCGATGGCCAGCGCCGTCCCGCGCGACTCGATGTACCCGGTCGAGATGAGCCCCGCCGCGCGCGCCGGCTCGGTGATCGTCTGGATCGCGGCAGCCCGCGCCACCGGATCGAGCAGCGCGGTCGCCTCGCTCCACCCCGTCGACTCGGCGTACTGCTGCGGCCCCAGCTCGGGGAGCGCTTCCGGGTCCTCCGGCGACAGGCGCGCGAGGTTCTCGGAATTGGCCACTACCTGCTGCAGCGCCGCGTCGTCGAGCTTGTTGGTCGTGGCCGTCGCGCTCCGCTTGCCGAACGACGAGAGCACGGTGATGACCGTGTCCACGTTGTCGCCGGCGGTCGAGATCTGGTTCACTGCAAAGCGCGAGTTGGCGCGCGCCGCGCTGCGGATCGTGACGCGGGTGGAATCGGCCGTGGCGAAGTACAGGACGCGCTTGGCCAGCGCCTGCGCCTCATCACGCGAGAGGATCGGCGCCCCCTCGACGTATAGCGAACGCGGCGCGCTCATCCCTGCCTCCCGGTGTTGATCACGTTGATCTGCCGATGGCGCGTGGGGACGCACCCGTGCGACACGGCGTTCGATTGCGAAGGCTGCCCCTTGGCGTCGCCAAAGGCGCCGCACAGTTCGTAGCTCTTGGGCCCGCCGATCATGTCCATCGCCGCCCAGAACTCCGGCGTGCGAATCTGGTACGCCACGTCCTTCAGCATGCCAACGACCTTCCCTCCCTTGATCTCATAGAAGAGCTGACCGCCAAACTGCGCGTTGTAGCGCTGCTGGTCGATCGAGAACGAGCCGTCGCCCACGATCGCGATCCCCTTGTCAGTGGCGGCGATGATGTCCTCGAACGAGCGCTCCGTCGTCCCCGGCATCAGCGACACGTTGGGCATGCGCTCGAACTGCACGTCGGCCCAGCTCTGCGAGTACGAGCACCCCTGCGACTTGACCGGCTTTCCCTGCTGCTTGGACCACCACTCCAGGAACGGCGCCTGCATGCGGGTGATCGCGTGGTAGTTCACCAGGATCCCCTTGTCGATGATCGTGAACTCCTCAGGCTTCTGCCCCTCGTCGTCCCAGCCGCACGCCGACAGCGAGCCGACCTGCGACCGGTCGCCCCGGACGTTCATGAGGGGGGAACCGAACTTGAGCTTGCCTAACGTCTTGTCCGGCGGGGCGGCAAACGACGTCCCGGCGTAATTGGCCTCGTAGCCCAGCGCGCGGTCGAGCTCCGTCGGGTGCGCGCACGCCTCATGCACCGTCAGCCACAAGTGCGTGGGGTGCAGCACCAGGTCGTAGCGCCCGACGTCGACCGGCTTGGCCGAGAGCTTCTCGACCGCCTGCTCGGCCCACTTGGCGGCATTCACCACCAGGTTGGCGTCGGTCACGTGCTCGTAGCCCAACCCCTTGGGCTGAATGTCGGTCGACTGGCGCGTCTGGAAGTCGGTGAAGTCCGTGGACACCGCCGTCACGTTCAGCGACGGCTGGGCGCGATACACCGTCTGCACCGTGTACGTCCCGTCGGTGTTGGCGTAGGTCTTTTCCTCGCGCAGGAAGAACATCGACGAGGTGCAGAAGCGCGCCCCCTTCACCTTGAGCGCTGCTTCGTTAGCCGCCAGGAGCAATGCGACCTTTTCCTCGATGGGGACATCGAACGGGTCCTTCTTGATCGGCGACTTCCAGACCCCGTCGGTCACCGGCGCCTGCCCAGGGGCGAGGATGACCGGCTTGAGCTGCGTCGAGCCCGACGCTTGCGCCTGGCGGGCCGCCTGCTTGGCCACCCGCACGATCTCGTCCGGGGTGATCATGCTGCTGGCCGCAAACCCCCACGCCCCGTTCACCAGGACGCGCACGCCGAAGCCGAAGGTCTCGTTGTCCACGACCCCCTGCACCCGCCGCTCGCGCGTGAAGACGTTCTGCGTGCGATTCCGGGAGATGCGCACGTCGGCATACGAGGCCCCCGCCCCCTTGGCCGCCTCGAGGGCGCGCATCGCGAGCGCCTTGAAGGCCGGATCCTGGATGGGCGCGGACGAGAGGTCCGACGGGAGGGCGAACGCCTCACGCGGTGACAGGTGCGACACGCCAAGCGCGGCGGCCGCGACCGAGGAGGCGCGAACGAAGTCGCGACGGGAGAAGGGCATGCTTGAGACGGGAGACGGGAGACGGGAGGTTCGGTCGCGTGCAGGCTTGGAGGGTACGTGCGGAAGCGCGAGGATGTTGGCCCCATGCGCCGAAAACCGCGAGGGGCGGGCGCCAACGGCGCCCGCCCCTCGCACTCCCGTCTCCCGTACGCCCTACCGCTTCTTGCCGCGCGCCTTGAACACGGCGGCGCCAGCAGCAGCCAGCCCAGCCACGACGGCCACGCCCACCGCCGCCTTCTTGAGCGCCTTCTTCTTCTTGTCGCGCCCCGTCACCTTGTCGGACACCTTGGTCGCCAGCGACTTGGCCCCCTTCCCCGCCTTGGCCACGGACTTGGACACGGCCTTCTCCACCGCCTTCTCCTGCTTCAGCACTGCCTTCTTGGCCTTCTGTGCCGTCTTCGCGAGCGATGCCATGAGGTCTGCCTCCGGTGAGTCGTTGTGCCCGTCGTCGCGCCCGGTCGCGCGTGACATCGGGACGCACGTGCAATCGTACACCTAACGCGCCCCGCGGTCCCCGCGTTAGCGGGATTACCGGCGATTCACGTCAGTGGTGTCCTTCATCTTCGACGTATCTCGGCCGGCGCCACCGTGCTGCATGCCACCCCTGCCGCCCCCCATCCCCTCCATCCCGCCCATCCCCCGCATCGTCGAATCGCCTTCAGAGAGCGACCAGACGTAGGCCGCGGCCGCACGCAGCTGCTCGTCAGGCAGTGGAAGTGGCGCCATGAGCCCGAAGCGCTCGATCGCCATCGCCGGCATCAGCGATTTGTCCTTGGCCGGGGCCTTGATCCACGCCACGATGCGCGCCAGTGCCTTCTCGCGATCGCCGTTGTGCTGCATCCGATAGCGACGTGAGACGTGCGCCAGCGGCGGTGCCAGCTTGGGTGGGGGCTGCTCGGTGTGGCACGCTGCGCACACGGTCGTGACCAGCTGCTTCCCCTGCGCGATGAGCGTGGTGTCGGCGCTCGATCCCTGCGCCCCGGCCGCCGAGCTGCCAGACAGCAGCGCGACAGCGAGCGTCGGGAGATACCAGGTGCTGCGCATGACTCCCCTCCAGCGCCGGAGCCGCGGCCGGCGCACCGTAGGCCTTACCGCCGACCCATCGAGTCGGGGATGAAGACCGAGTAAACGCCGCGCAGGTCGCCGGCTGCAAAGCCGAACGCCTTGTCGGCAGGGTAGTTCTTCTTCACGAAGTCCGGGCGCGTGTCGCGCCCCCCGTGGCAGGCCAGGCACGAGGACTCTACCGCCACGCGGCGGAGGTATCGCGTTCCAGCCACTCCCTTGTAGGTGGTGCGCCGGGTGAGGCTCACCAACGCGGGATCGCGCTGGAACTGCCGGAACGCGTGCCGCGCCTCGGCGTCGAGCGTGTTGTCCGGGTTGCGATTGCGTTCGGCGAGCTGCGCGATTGACCACCCGGTCTCCTTCGCCACGCGCATCGCCTCGCCCTTCACCGGTTTGCAGACCTGAGCGAAGGTGGAATCGGTGGCGGCCACGCCCCCGGCCGCGAAGGTGCGCGCGAGTGAGGAGCGCAGCGCGTCGAGCGCCTCGACTTCCTGAACGGCGCGGGCGATGGGGGCGCGGTCTGAAGGTGGTTTCAGCGCCCCCGGTGTCCCCGGACCAGCTTGGGCGAACGCTGCTACGGGAAGCACGATCAGGGCGATCGCCGCCAGACGGCATGACGCGAGCGTCCAATGCGTATTCATGTGCTTCACCTCCAGCCACCGAGTGCTGTATATAACTCAACGGTTATATAATGCCCGAGCCGGCGCGTGGAAGTCAGCGTTTCCCTCGCGCGGGCGCGGCGGGAGCTGCGCCGGCCCCACGGCGGCGGCGCTCGCGCGGTCGGGGCGCCGACGGCGCCACACTCGGGAGGCGCGCTTCGCCTGGTCGGTGAGGCGGCGCGAAGCCGCACGGCCGTTCGATGCGAAGCACCTGAGGGTGCCGCAGCGCCCCCGGGCGCCACGGCATGCGTCCCCCCTACTCCCCCAGCACCGCCTCGATCACCTGCGGCCCACGCGCGACAAACGAACGCCGCAACGCCTCCGCCAGCGACTCCGCGCTCGTCACCTGCACCGCCGGCACGCCCAACGACCCCGCCAGCTGCACGAAGTCGACCGGCGGCTGCGACAGGTCGGTCAGGGAACGGCCGCGCGTCGCCCCCGTGAGCTGCAGGCGCTGCAGTTCGTACTCCAGGATCCGGTAGCGCCGGTTGGCCAGGATCACCGTCGTCACGTCCACCCCCTCGCGCGCCAGCGACCAGAGCGCCTGCGGCGTGTACAGCGCGCTCCCGTCCGCCTGCAGGTTGATGACCCGCCGTCCCGGCGCCGCGAGTGCGGCGCCTAACGCCATCGGGATCCCGAGGCCGAGCGAGCCGCCGGTGATGTCGAGCCAGTCGTGCGGCATCGCCCCGGCGCTCGCCACCAGCGCCGGAAAGCGATTGGTGATCGCCTCGTCGCAGACGATCGCATCCTCGGGGAGCACCGCCGCGAACGTCTGCGCAAAGGTGGCCGGGGTGAGCGGGCCGCTCGCCACCGGCGGCACGGCCCGCGGCACCCGCACCGCCTCCGTCGCCGCCGCCCCCGTCGCCTGCACCAGCGCATCCAGCGCCGCCGTCACGTCGTCAGCTCCGGTGGCTAGGGTGTGGACCGTGCATTCGGCCGGGACAAGCGACCCCGGGAGCCCCGGATACGCAAAGAAGGCCACCGGCGGCGGCGCATCCACCAGGACGAGGTGCCGCACCCCCGCCAGGAGCTGCAGCACCATCTCGGGGAAGTACGGCAGCCGCTCCACGGCGACCGTCCCCGCTCCACGCCGAATGTTGGCGGTGAACGGGGTGCTGCAGAGCTTGGCCCCGCACGCCGCCGCGATGCGCCCGCCCCGTTCGGGGTTCCCGCCCTGCATCGCGCGCCCGCCCAGCAGGATCACCGTCGGCTCCCCCGAGGCGAGCACCCGGGCAATCGCCTCCACGCGCTCGCTCGCGGGGGGCGCCCCCGTGCGCGGCGCTGAGCGCGATGCAACGCTCGCGCGCAGCGCCGCCTCACCCGCCGCCCCCTCGACCTCCCCCCATGCCGCGTCCGCCGGGACAACGAGCGTCGCAATCGCCCCCGGCGGCCCCATCGCCGCTCGCACGGCATCCTCCCCCGCCGCCGCCATCGTTGCGGCTGACGGCACGGCGTGCACCCACGCCGAGACGGTTCCCGCGAGCGCCGCGATGTCGCTGTGCAGCGGCGGGTCGTTCGCCAGGTGATAGGTAGCGTGGTCGCCGACGATGTTCACCAGCGGCGTCGCCGCGCGCCGGGCGTTGTGCAGGTTCGACAGCGCGTTGGCCAGCCCCGGCCCCAGGTGCAGGAGCGTACTCGCCGGCCGCCCGTCACGCGCCCCCAGCCATCGGCGGCGCCGCTCGCGACCGCTTCGTGCAGCGTCAGTACCGCGCGAATCGAGGGGGCAGCGTCCAGCGCCGCGACCAGGTGCATTTCGGACGTGCCCGGATTGGCCAGGCAGAGCTCGACCCCGGACTGGGCCAGCGAGCGCAACAGGAGATCGGCTCCGCGAATCATGTCGTCAGGACGATGAGGATGCGAACGAAGTGAGCACCCCAGCGAAAGCTGGGGTCCACCCGAGCAAACGAAGTGAGCCCCCCGGCGAACACCGGAGTCCACCCCAACAAACAAAGTGAGCCCCCCGCAACCGCCGGAACACGCCCCCGCCGCAGCACGTCCAACCTCGAGAGGCGCGCCGAAACGTTATGCTCGGCGCCCCACTCTCGATAGCCACTCGAGACCGGCTCCGACGGGGATGAATGTCGCGCGTGGCGTCCTGCTATTTTCCCCGCGATGCTCTCCTTCATTCTGGCTCTCACGCTCGGCGCCGCGACGCTCCCCGCCGATGCACTCACGTCCGACGCCGATTCAATCGCCGTCGCCCGCACGGAACGCGCTTCCCGCGCGGAACGCGCTTCGCCCCCCACCGTACCGCCGGACTCCCTGCGGGTCCCCATCCTGGTCTATCACAACATTCAGTCGTCGGCCGACGCCCGCGGCGTGCGCGGCGCCGACCTCACCATGCGCCCCGAGGTCTTCGCGGCGCAGATGCAGTACCTCAAGGAGCACGGGATCCCGGTCGTCTCGTTCACCGCGCTCGTCGAAGCGCTGGAAGGCAAGCGCACGCTCCCGCCCAAGGCCGTCGTCATCACCTTCGACGACGGGCGCCTCAACCAGTACACCAACGCCATCCCCGTCCTCAAGAAGCTCGGCTTCACCGCGACCTTCTTCCCCTTCACGCACGCCATGGACCGCAACCCGCGCTACTTCACGTGGGCACAGTTCAAGGAGTTGCAGCAGGCGGGCCACACCATCGGTTCGCACACCTCGCTGCACGTGCGCGTGGACAAGATGAAGGACGCCAAGCAGATGCACACCGAGGTCACGGGGAGCCGCGAGCAGCTGCAGGCGAAGCTGGGCGCCACGGCCACCGAGTACTTCTCGTACCCGTTCGGCGCCCTTGCGGCTGCCGGCGACTCGGCCGTGCGCGCCGCCGGCTACCGCGCCGCCCGTGCCTACACCGGCGGGCCCTGGAACAGCATCCGCGATCGCTGGCGCCTCAAGGCCGTCCCAATGACCGAGAACATGAAGCGCTTCGCGCAGGTCGTGGATCCGTCGGCGGCCGCCGAGCTCCCGGCCACGGCCAAGCCGTCGCCCAGGCCCGGGGCGGCCAAGGGCGCCCCCGCGAAGCCGCGGCCGGGACGTTAGGCACGCAAAACCCCCCGCCGGAACGGCCGGCGGGGGGTCGGATGCGGTAAACTGGCACGCATCGTTCTCACTGCATCACCTGCATCACCACCAGCTTCGCCCCCGCCCTTGCATTGCGCCTGGCGGGGGCGTCCGTGGCGTTACGAGCAGCTCGGACGCCCGCGCGGGAGCGCCATCGTGCAGTTCTTCACTTCGCCGTTGATCGTGATCACGACCTTGGCCGTGGCGCTGCCGTCGTAGGTGATGACCTCGCGGCGGCTGGCGGTGATCGGCGTCGCCCCGGCGAACGTCACGGTCGCGGTCATCGTGCGGATCACGGTGCCGGCGGTCGGATACGTCGGCTTGCCATCGACGATCGGGATCTCGACCCCACGGGTCGTGTCGGCGGCCACACGCCTGGCGGTGAAGTTCCCCTTGCTCGACGTCCCGGTGGTCGACTCCTCACCGGTCGAGGTCCCCGCCACTGTGCGCTTCGTGCTCCCGGCAGCCAGCCCCGCCACCGTCCGGTCGCTCGTGTGGCCGAGCGTCGTGTTCGCCGTGAGGATCGTCGCGCTGTCGCCAATCAGGCGCCCGATGTGCGGGGGACCCTTGCGGCCGCCCCACGACGGTCCCTTGGACGAGTCGCGCACGTAGCTCACCGTCCCCGCCACGTTCGTCTTGACCTGCACCGAGTTGGTGCTGGCGGTGTCAAAGGCCGACTGCACGACGCCCGCGGTCGTCTTGTACTGCATCTGCTGGTTCACCGTCACGCCATTCTTCGTGATCGGGGTGCAGACAAACCATCCGGTGCTGGCGCTGAACGTCCCGTCGCACGTGCGCCCACCGCCAAAGCGCCCGCCAAACGGGCCGTGATGACCGAAGCCGCGCCCCGCCGACATGGACCCGGCAAAGGCATCACCCAAGCCACCACCCATCAGCCCCTCGCGCCCGAAGGCGCGCCCACCAGGGCCGGGAAGCCACAAGCTCGGCACGCCATCGGAGTCGCCGCCAAAGCTGGACGTGTTGTTCGAGAACTCGGCTGGCACCGTGGTGAAGGCCGCGGTCAACGCCTGGCTCACCGTGGGCGTCGAATCGCCGGTGCCGAGGAAATCGGCGCAGGCCCCCGCGCCGATCAGGAGGGTCAACAAGGCTGCGGAACGAACAGGGCGAAACATGGTGGAGTCTCCGAAACGGGTATCGTACCGACGGTGGGGGATACGCCGGTCCCTGCCCATATGACACATGACGGAGACGATCCCCCCACAACGCATCGCGGGGCGCCGCGATGGTTCGCTGCGCCCCGCACGCTCCAGCCCCGTCTCGGGCAGCGAGGCTAGATCGCGGTCACACTGAACGTCGCCGCGGGGAGCGTCCCGCTCGTCGCGCGCACGGTGTAGAGCCCCGGACTCGCCCCCAGGGTGATCGTCACGCGGGCCAGCCCGGCGCTGTCGCTCGTGCTCGTCGCGTCGCTCAGCGTCCCGCCGCTGCTGCCGGCGGCCCACGACACTGTCACCCCCGACACGGCGTTGCCGTGGACATCCGTCACCTTCACCACCACCTGGACCCCGGCCCCGGCCAGCCCGGCGGTCCCGTCACCGGCGAACTTGGCCAGGAGCGACGCGGGCCCTGCCACCACCTGCTGCAGGAAGATCGTCCCCTGGAGCGACCCGACGATGGCCGTGATCTCCGCCTTCCCCGCCACGGTGCCGGCGGTGAAGCCGAGCGAGGCCCGCCCGGTCGCGTCGGTGATGCTCGTCGACGACGGCAACGTCCCGCTCGCGCCGGTAGCCAGCGACCAGGTGACCGTCTGCCCGGCGAGTGGCTTGCCGTTCTGCGCCAGCACTTCCACCACCATCGGGTTGGCCATCACCGTCCCGGCCACCACCGACTGCGAGTCGCCGCCGACGCGCGAGATCTTCCCGGGGATGGTCGGGCTGGACGGGTCGTCGCCGCAGGCCGACAGCGCCGCCAGGGCGAGGACGGCCAGCGGGAGAAAGGCGCGAGCGCCGACCGACAGCCGGGCGCGGCGAACGAGGGAGCGCGTGCGAAACTGCATCATGGCGTACGGAATGAGGCGAATGGCAAGGCGGCTCCCCGAACACGCGGGCCCGATGTGCCGGACCCGCGGAGCGGAATTTCGGGGCGCCGCTGAAAACTACATCACGGTCCCGGGTTTCTTCTTCCCGATGACCCCCTCGACCTTGCTGGCCTGCAGGAGCTTGTTGAAGGCCGCGATGTCGACGTTCTCGATCGTCTCCACCTCGGTCCGCAGCGTCCGCCACAGCCGCTCCAGCTCGGCCAGCCGTTCTTTGACCCCCTGCGTCAACACGGGGTTCCCTTCCACCTGCCCCAGCAGGAAGCCGTACTGCCCGTTGATCCCGTTGGCGTAGTTGATGATGTCCTGCCCGTTCTGCGCCTTGGTCGTGAGCTTGGGGTCGGCCGTTTCCAGCTTCTTCACGATCGTCCCACCCATCGCGCCAATGGCCTTGGCCGAGTCGGCGTCCTTGGTGCGCGTCACGAAGCCCTGCACCTGCGTCTTGAGGTCGCGCACGCGCAGCACGGCATCGTGGATCTCGCCAATGCGCGTCACCAGCAGGTTGGCCACCGAATCACGCTCCACCAGCTGCGGCATCGGCGTCTCGCGCCGCGGATCCTGCTTCACCTCGAACGACTGCGTGCGCGTCGTGGTCCCCACCGTCAGCCGCACGCTGTACGTCCCCGGCAGGACGCGTGCACCGGCCCCCGGGGCGCCAAAGAGCAGCACCCCCGGCAACGTCGTCGGCGCCGGGCGGCGCAGGTCCCAGGCAAAGGTGTTGACGCCAGCCTTGGGAGCGAGGCGCGACGGTCCCGTCCCTTCCTTGTTGGAGTAGGAACGCACCACCGCCCCTTTGCTGTCCAGGAACTCCAGGCGCACGCTCGTCGCGCTATCGGGGGCTGACGCGAGGCGATAGTTGATCACCGCGCCGCTGCGCGGGTTGCGCCCCACCATGTTGGCTCCCGCGCCACCACCAAAGCCGCCACCGCCGCCCACCAGGAGCGCGGTGCGCGGCTGGTAGAGATGCGCCGCCGCCGAGGCCAGCGAATCGGCGTGCTGGCGAATCACCGACAGGTCATCGAGGATCCAGAACGCGCGCCCTTCGGTGGAGGCGATCAGGTCGCCGTGGCGCACCTCGAGGTCGGTCACCGGGACAACCGGAAGATTGCCGGCGAAGAGCTGCCACCGGGCCCCGCCGTCATACGAGATGTAGACCGTGGTCTCGGTCCCGGCGTACATCAGCCCCTTCCGCTCGGGATCCTCGCGCACCACGCGCACCGGCTCGCCGGCGCGCAGCCCGTTCACCAGCGTCGTCCACGTCTTGCCGAAGTCGGTGGAGCGGTAGATGTACGGCGCCGGGTCGCCCACGCGGTCCTTGCGATAGGCCACGTACACCGTGCCCGGGTCGTGCGGCGACACCTCGAGCTCGTTCACCAACCCATCGCCCGCCGTTGGCGGCGTCACGTTGGTCCACGTCGCCCCGCCGTCCTTCGTCAGCTGCACGTTGCCGTCGTCGGTGCCCACGTACATCGTCTTCGCATCGTGCGGCGACTCCTCGATCACGAAGATCGTCCCGTACACTTCGCCGCCCGCCCCTTCATTGGTGATCGGGCCGCCGCCCCACCCCTGGCGGCTCTTGTCGTTCTTCGTCAGGTCCCCCGAGGCCGGCGCCCACGACTGTCCGCGATCACGCGAGCGCAGCAGCACGTTGCCGCCGTGGTAAATCACGTTCTCGTCGTGCATCGACACCACGATGGGTGCCGTCCAGTTGAAGCGGTATTTCGTCTTGTCGGTCGGCTCCGTCAGGTTCATCTCCGGGTACGCCATGATGTCGCGCGACAACCCGTTCTCCTGGTCCAGCTCGTCGATGAGCCCCTGGTAGCAGCCCCCGTACACATAACGAGAGCGCTTCCCGCTCACGCCGATGTTGGCGCTCTCGCACCCCGGGCCGTTGTTCCACTCGCGCTCGGTGATCATGAAGCCGTCGGAGCGCGACTGGATGATCACCGACGAGTTGTCCTGCTGTCCCGAGTAGAGCTTGTACGGAAAGTCGTCGTCGACCGTCACGTGGTAGAACTGCGCCGTCGGCTGGTTGTCCTGCGTGCTCCAGCTCTTCCCGCCATCCAGCGAGATCGAGCCGCCGCCGTCGTTGGCGTTCGCCACGTAGTTGCTGTTGGTCGGGTTGATCCAGAAGCCGTGGTTGTCGCCGTGCATCGCGTTCACCACCGCAAACGTCCGCCCGCCGTCGATCGACTTGAGCACCGGTGCGTTCATCACCCACACCACGTCGGCGTTCTGCGGATCGGCGATGACATCCATGTAGTACCACGAGCGTGTCTGGATCAGGCGATCCTCGCTCAGCAGGCGCCAGCTCTTCCCCGCGTCGTCGCTGCGGTACAACCCTCCCTTCTCGGCCTCGACGATCGCATAGACGCGTTCCGGATTTGCCGGCGAGACCGCCACGTCGAGGTTTCCGATCAGCTTGGGGAGCCCTTCGGTGAGGCGCTTCCAGCTGTCGCCGCCATCGGTCGACTTCCAGATCCCGCCCCCGGGACCGCCGGAGCGCACCATCCACGGCGTACGCTGGTGGTCCCACATCGCCGCGTACAGGATGCGCGGGTTGGTCGGGTCCATCGACAGCCCCGCCGCGCCGCTGGTCGCGTTCTCCCCCTTGAGCACCTGCAGCCACGTCTTGCCGCCGTCGGTCGAGCGGTAGATCCCGCGCTCCGCCGTCCCCTTCCATCGGTCGCCCTGCGCCGCGACGTAGACGACGTCAGGGTTGTTGGGATGCACCCGCACGGCCGAGATCTGGCGCGTGGCGGCGAGCCCCACGTTGACCCACGTCTTCCCCTGGTCGGTACTCTTGTAGACGCCGTCGCCGTAGGTCGACGACTGCCCGCGGATCGCATGCTCGCCGCTCCCCACGTAGATCACGTTGGGGTCGGACGGGGCGATCGCGATGGCGCCGATGGTGCTCGTCTTGAAGAAGCCGTCGGAGATGTTGCGCCACGACAGCCCGGCGTTGTCGGTGCGCCAGAGCCCGCCCCCGGTGTAGCCGACGAAGTACGTCAGCGGCTGCGACGGGATCCCGACGATGGCGTTCGCGCGTCCTCCGCGCGACGGCCCGATGTTACGCCACGAGATCGCCTGAAAGACGCTCGTGTCGAAGGCGGTGACGGCCGGCGCAGCGGGCGCCGTTCCGGCTCGCCCCTGCTGCGCGGCGACGAGGGTCGGGAGGCTCGCACTCACAGCGAGCACGGACAGCGCGAGGCGGGTGCCATGCAGACGTGCGGTGGACATCTGGAGCGGGTGTGGCAGGGTGGACGGATTGGGACGCACTGCGCCGGTGGCGCACGCGCGCGCGATGAACGCCGGGCGCGACGTGCTTGCGTGGTCTGAATGCACGTCGGCAACATGATAACGCAGCAGTCGAGGGCCGGTGTTGGCCGGCGATCGCTCCCCCCCTCGATTCACCGAGTGCTCGCACCCGACGGAGGTCCCCCATGCCCACGCTCCACTACGCCGTTCGCATCGCGGCCCCCCCCACCCTGGTTTGGGACCGGATGCTCTCCCGCGAGAGCTACGAGGCGTGGACCAGCGCCTTTTCCGCGGGCTCCACGTATGAAGGCTCGTGGGAAACGGGGGCGCGCATTCGCTTTCTCGCGCCCGACGGGAGTGGTGTCATCGCGGAGATCGCCGAGAGTCGCCCCCCGGAGTGGCTCTCCATCCGGCTCCTCGGAATGCTCGACAAGGGGGTCGAGGACGTCGACAGCGAGGCCGTACGGGCGTGGGCCCCCGCCTATGAGAACTACGCCTTCCGCTGGGACGGCAGCGGGACCGAGCTCACGATCGACGTCGACACCACGCCGGAGTCGGTCGCGATGATGGACGAGGCGTGGCCCAAGGGGCTCGCGACGCTCAAGGCGATCTGCGAGGCGCGGCGGTAGCGCGGAGCCGCGCAGCGCCCGCCATGGCACGCCGGGGGGCAAGCCGTATTCGCGAGTCGGAGCCGGGACGTTGCGGTGACCAGAGGGGTTCGGCATGATGATGAGGCAACGGCCGCAAGCGGTCGCTGCCCTCCTCGCCCCACCCCACCATGCCTCGAGTGCTCGTCGGGCCTGCGACCCACGCGATTGACTGTCGGCACCCGTGATGGTGCTTTCGGCGCTTGGACTCGTTGCCGTACTCGCGGGCGCCACCGTCACCGATTCCACCGTTGCCGTGGTGCGGGCGGCGATGCGAGCGGTGGAAGGGGACAGCGCGGCTCGGGTCTCCGCGCGGTGGGAGGCGCGCCTTCGGCGCTCGCCGGGCGACCGCGAAGCGACACTCGGACTCGGCCACATCGCCCAGTTGCAGTACCGCTACGAGACCGCCGCGCGACGGGCGCTCGCCGTGATCGGCGGGGCGCGCGACGCACTGGCGGTGCGCGGCCACCTGCTTTCGGCGGCAGCGCTCACCACGCGGGCTCGCTTTCGAGAAGCCGACACCACGCTCGTCACCGCGATACGGCTTGCCGAGGCACTCGGCGACAGTTCGCTCCTGGCCGAGTCGATGATCGCGTCGGCCATCACGCGCATGCGCACCGCCGGGCTCGCGGCGGCAGATTCGCTCCTCTCGCGCGCGGCGCGACTGCTTCGTGAGGATGATCTGCGCGTGCAGGCCAGCCTGCGGTGTGCTCGTGCGCTGGTGCTGGCCACGCGTGGTCGCCCGGAAGCCCGTCAGGAGGCGCTGGCCGCTGCCGACCTCGCGCTACGCGCCGGCGAGCGTCGCCTTCGGGCGAGTTGCCTCATGGTGGTGGCCCAGGACTGGAGCCGGATCGGACGCGCAGACTCAGCCGGTGCCGTGTACGACCAGGTGGTGGCGCTGCAACGCGCGGTGCACGACCGGGCGGGGGCCGCCGTCGCGCTGCAGTGGCGTGGGTATTTGGCGACGACGGTCGGCGCGTACCAGTCGGCGTTGCGCGACCTTCGCGAGGCCGTGCGCGAGGGCACGGCGGTGCGGAACCCCACGCCGGTGGCCTGGGCATCGCTCAGTCTGGCCGGCATTGCCCTCGATTTCGGCGACGCGGAAGAAGCGGCGGCGCACGCGGCGCGCGCCCGTGCGTCATTCCAGCAGTCGGGCGATCAGCTCGGCGCATCCAATGCGTTAGGCGTCATGGGCGACATGGCGCGTGCCGCGGGAGATATCGACACCGCGCGGGCCCGCTACTCGGAGGCCCTCGCTGCTGCGTTGGTGGAGCGGCGAGCCGCCTCGGCCTTCGCACTGCTGCGCGGCATGGCCGACCTCTCCATGATGGAGGCGCGCTGGGAACGTGCGGCGCAGGAGCTTGATTCGGCACGCGTCATCGGCCGCAGTGCCGGGATGCGCGGGTCGGAGGAGGGCATGCTCAGTCAGGAGCTGCTGTTGGCGCTTCGCCGTGGCCGCCTGGACGATGCGGAGCAATTACTGCGTCGGAGTTCGCGCACCGAGGAGCAGCGCGGACGCGCCTACATCGCGCGTGTCCTTGGCGCCGAGTATCACGGGCGCCGGGGACGCGTGGACAGCGCGCAGGCGTACCTCACGCTGGCCCTCGACGAGATGGACCGCTGGCGCGCCGACCTCGATGAGCGGCAGTTGCGACAGGCCGTGTTCGAGCCCAAGACATTCTGGGCCGATGCCGACCTTGGATTCGCCACCGTACTGGCCCTTCTCGCGCGCGCCGGGCGGGTGGGGGCGGCGCTGGAACTGGCGGAACGGCGACGCGCACGCGAGCTCCTCGATCGCCTGATCCGGGACGAGGCGCTCGGCGACCGAACGACCGGCGGGGTCGAACGGATCTCGGCACGCGAGGGCATCCGCAATCGATCGCGATTCTATTACGAGCGTTCGATCAGCAGCGAGGCGCTGCAGGCGGCGCTGCCCGACGAGCGCACGGCGCTGCTGGAGTTTGTCACCGGACGCGGCGGCGAGCCGACCACGCTGTTCGTCGTCACGCGTGGCGGCCTCACCGCGCACCAGCTGGCTCCCATCGACAGCCTGGCCCCGGCGATCGCGCGCTTTGTGCGGTATGCCGAGAGCGGGGTGGCGGCACCGGCGCTGGCGTCGGCGCTGGGCGAAGCCCTGCTGGGCGCGGCGCTCCGGGCGCTCCCGCCCGCGATCACGCAACTCGTCATCGTCCCCGATGATGTCTTGCATCGCGTTCCATTCGATGCACTGTCGCTCGCCGGAGTGACCGCAGTGGTGGACCGATTCGGCATCAGTACCGTCCCATCGGCCGCGGTCGCACGAACCCTGTGGCAGCGTGGGCAGCGCAGCGCCGCCGGTGACGTACTCGCCCTCGGCGATCCGATCTTCGCCCGGAGCGGCGGACTGCCCGCGGAAGCGGGAGCCCCAGTCGGCCGAGACGGGACGCTCCCATCGCTGCCCTACACGCGCATCGAGGTTCGACGCGTGGCGCGATTGACCGCTCCCGCGCACGTGCGCCTGGCGGGCGACGCCAGCGAGTCGTGGCTCAGGCGAACTCCGCTCGAGCGCTACGGCATCGTGCACCTGGCGACCCATGCGTGGGTGGACCATCGCTCGCTGCGCCGAACGGCGGTCGCGCTGAGTGCGGGAGACGGTGAGGACGGTTTCATGCGCCCCGCCGACTTCGCTGCCTTGGCTCTCGACGCCGACGTCGTGGTGCTGTCGGCCTGCGGCACCGCTGGAGGGGTGGTGATGCGCGGCGAGGGTGTGTTGGGACTCACGGCCCCGTTGCTCGTGTCCGGCGCCCGCGCGGTGGTGGCCACCGGTTGGCGGGTCGGGGACCGGGCGGCCGCTCGGCTGGTGGGTGATTTCTACGAGTCGCTGGTCACCGGCGCCAGCGTTGGCGAGGCGCTGCGCGCGGCGAAGGTCGCGGCTCGACGCCGGGGCGCCCCGGTGAGTGAGTGGGCCGCCTTTGGCATTGTAGGGAACGCGACGGTGCGCCCGCGTCCCGTCGCGCAGCACTAGGCAAAGCGCCGGGACGGACCGGGCCGGGCGCTACCGGATGGTGAACACCACGCCGGGCGCCACCGCGTGCTGGGCCCCTGGCAACTCCGCCGAGACCAGCCACTGGTACTGGGTGCCAGCGCCTAACGCGACGGTCATTGGCAGCGCGTATGTGGTGTCCGACGTTGCCGCGCTATGGAGGAGTCCCCCATCCGCCCTCAGCAGTTCGAGGTCGTAGCGAAGCGCGCCGGCGACGGCGTGCCAGACGAAGGTGCGCGCGCTGTCGGCCGGTACGACGTTTGTGGGCGCGATGGCGGTGGGGAGTGCGACCGACCCACGCATCGTCTCGACGTCCGGCCCCGACGCGGTCCGCCACCGTACCGCCGAGATTCCCACCGCCAGCAGCAACGACGCGGCGAGGGCCATCGACGTCCATGCGGGCCGGGCCGGTCGCGCCCGCTGCGGCTCCGCGTCGTGCACCGCCCGCAGCAGGTCAAAGCCCTCGCGGCAGGAGGCACAGCCCATGACGTGGTCCATCGTCAACAGCCGATCGTCATCACTGCCGCGACGCTCCACCACCGCCAGCAATGCCTCCGGCGTTGCGTGCTCACCCCGCGAGGTGGTCCCGCTCGCCATCGCACGCTGATAGAGCGCCTGCAGGCGTTCGCGTGTTACAGGGTCCATGCGTCCTCCGCGCAGGTCATGCCATCGGCCGCCAGCTCCGTGCGCAGGTCGGCCAGTCCGCGATACAGCAGGTTGCGCGTGTTGACCGTCGTCCAGCCGAAGGTCGCGGCAATCTCGTCGGGTTTGTAACCCGCCAGGTACATGCGCACCACCGGGCGGCGTGACGCCATCACGCGCTCGAGGGCACGCGCCACGCGTGTGGCCAGCTCCGCCTCGCCTAACGTATCCTCGATGGATGGTGCCTGCATGGCATCGGTAGTGAGGCTGCCCTCGTCCCCCGCCGGCCGCTCCAACGCCACTTCCCGCTTGGCCTGCCGACGTCGAATGAGATCGAGGGCGGCGGTGACCGCCGTCCGGTACACGTAGGACGCAGGGGCCGCCTCGATTGTGTCAGCGTCCCGCTGCGCCTGCCACAGGCGAATGCGCACCTGCTGGAACAGTTCATCCAGGTCGTCGCCATGCAGGCGATAGCGCGACCCCACGAGTCGCACGCGCTCGGCGAAGCGATTGAGCACGCGTTCGAGCGACGACGAGAGCCGGTCAGGTGGGGCCGCCATGGCGGCGAAGCTACGGGCAGGGTGGCACGTGACACAACCCGCGCGCGCGGTGCGTCACTGGTGTCGTCTCCCATCACGAGTCGACCATGACTTGCCTTCTGTCCGCCGCGCGTACGGGCCGTGCCGTCTCCGGCATGGCGCTGCTGCTCGCGCCCATCGGACTTGCCGCCCAGCGCCCGGGCGGGGCGCAAACAGCGAAGGTCCCCTCCCCGGTCTCCTCGTACCAGGTCGAGGTGCAGAGCTTCACCATGACGCCGGCGCAACCACGCGCGGGCGACAACGTCACGTTCCAGCTGACGCTTCGGAATAGCGGAACCACCGCGCCGTCCGCCGTCCCCTGGCTCATCGCCTTGCAAGGCGGCGCGCAAATGGTCGGGCAGGGAACCACCGGAGCGTTCGCTGCCGGGGCGACGCAGACCGTCACCGCTACATGGCGCGCGGTGGCTGGCAGCCACGCGGCGTTAGGTACGGTCGCCCCTCCGGGCGTGAGCACCATGCTCAATGCAGCTCCTGTTGCCAGTAAGGCGAAGGACCTTCTCTTCAACGTCGCCAGCGTGTCCGCCTCCAGCGTCGGGAGCAGCAGCAATGGGCCCGTGACCCAGCAGTTGCTCGACTGGAACAAGGCGCGAGTGGCCGGAGCCAGATTCGCCGACGGCAAGGCGCAGGCCGCCTGTCGAGCCCTGCTGACCGGCGCCGACACCGACCCGTATCGCGGGACGAACATGGTGCTGCACGGCGTCCGTGGCCTGGTCGTGGCGCACCTGCAGTGCATGACGCCACTGGGCGGACGCATGAATCCGGAGTTCTTCGACTTCACGCTCCGCAACGGCTGGCGCGTCAAGTCCTTCGACATCAGCCAACCGCAGTCGAATCCGCAGCAGAACGGCTGGCAGGTGTTGGTGCGTCCGACTGTCGGCAGCGACCGCCCCTACACCAAGCTCGCCATGTGGGCCAATGGCGTGAGCGCCCTGACCCTCACCGTCGAGATCTGGATCGAGGGGCCCGCAGGCACCGATCCCTACCAGTGATCGGTCGAACCCCTCGGTGATACCAGCTGTGGCGTTCCTCCGATTCTCCCGGTGTGGGGTCGCGCGCAACGCAACGAGCTGCATTCCGTGCCCTTCCTCGATCGAAGTCCCGCGAGGCGTTGGTGAGAAGCGGGGTCCACCGCTTTCGTCTATTGGACGCGCCGGGCTCTCGTGCGGCGCACCAGCACAGCGTGCGTCGCTTCGTCCGACGCACACCCAACCCATCCGCGGCGTCCCCCCGGTTTCGCCTTACCCGTCCGCAGACCCTGGCTCCGTGATTCCACACGCGCTGCGCCTCACGTTGCGCCTCACCCTGTCTCTGGTCGCCGCCACGTTCCCCCTCGCGGCGCAGGACAGCCCACGCCCACGCCCCGCCGCACCGCTCGATACCAGTGCCATCGTCGCTGCCGCGCGGTGGACCGGCGAGCGCTACGTCGGCAGTCGCACCGTCCTCGCCTTCGATCTCTCTCGCCCGCTGGACCCCGGCCAGCGCCTCGCCCTCATCGTCGGCACCACCGATGTCTCGGCTGCGGTCCAGGTGCGCGGCCAGCGGGCCGAGTATGCCCCCGCCGCGCTCCGCCTCCCCGCCGGCGAGTCCGAAGCCGTGGCGTACGTGGTTGCGGCTGACGGGAGTTGGCGCGAAGCCGGCCGTGCCCCGCTTCGGGTGCGCACACGCGCTGGATTCGACCGCGCCTCGGCGACTCCCTCGGTCGACCTGACGAGCGCCGGCCAGCTGGACCAGTACGTCGCCGAGGGCGCCCCACCACCCGATCGGCGCACCTACCAGGACCTCACGATGCGCCTCGCACTCGGCAACACCGTGGCGCGCGACGGTTGGGAGGTCGCCTTCCAGTCCAACGCGGTGGGTGTCACCGACAAGACACAGCGCCTGCGCTGGAGCGAGCGGCAGGACCGCGCCCCGTCGCTCGACCTGGCCGACTATCGGCTGCAGCTCTCGCGCGGACCCGTGCGCGCGGCCGTGGGCAACCTCTCGGTCGGCACCAATCGATACCTGCTGTCCGGATTTGGGTCACGCGGCGCCTCGGCCGCCGTGCAGCTACATCGTGCCATCGCGCTCGACGCCGCGGCCGTGAACGGCACCAACCTGGTCGGGTGGGACAATGTCCTCGGCCTCTCCGAGTCCGACCACCGACTCGTCTCCACTGGCCTCAACGTGGAGCTGATCCCCAGCCGGCCGGGGGCGGTGCACCTGGACCTCAGCGCGCTCGACGGCTCCGTTCTCCCACGCACCGGGTTCACGCAAGGCGCCGTCACCGACGCCGAGCGCAGCCGCGGCTACGGCGTGCAGGTGAGCATGAGCGACGCCGCGCAGCGCCTGCGCTTCGCCGGCGGCGTCACGCAGTCGCGCTTCCGCAACCCGGCCGATCCCTTGCTCGCCGGCGACACGACCATTGTGGCCGTTCGCTCGGAAGCGCGGTCGGCGCGCTTCGGAGAGTTAGGCGTCCAGTTGTTGCGCGAGCGCCGCCTCACCGATTCGCTGCGGGTGTCGCTCGCTGCGACCGTCCGCCACGAGCGGGTCGATCCCCTGTATCGCAGCGTGGGGGCCTTCGTGCAGGGCGACCAGCAACAGGACGGCGGTGACCTGACGGGAACCTTCGGCCCCCTGTCCGTCCAAGGCGCCATCACGCGGAGTCGTGACAACCTGGCCGACGTTCCCTCGATTCTCACGACCCGCACCCGACGGCGATCCCTCACCCTCGCCGCGCCGCTCAGCGGACTGCTCGGCCTGTCGTCGCGCCCGTGGCTCCCGGTGGCCACCTTCGGATGGGAGGGCACAGGACAAGCGGGAGACGGCATCCCGGTGAACAGCGACTTCGCCGCCACGCACGTTCCCGACCAGTTCAGCCGCGTGCGGAACACCTCGCTCACCTGGTCCCTCGCGCGCCTCAACATCGCCTACCGGTGGAACGAGTCGTTCCAGGACAACCGTCAGGTGGGGCGCGAGCGCGCCGACTTCCGGGCCCGGGTCCATGCGGTCTCGTTGGGGTTGAACGGCATCCCGCGCCTCACCCCCTCGCTCGAAGGCAGTGTCGAGCGGCAGGACAACCTCGAGGCCGGCACCCAGCAGCGCACCAGCCGGGTGGGATCGATCGTGCAGGCGCAGCTCACGCGCGCGCTCGCCCTCTCGGGCAACCTCGCCCACACCTGGACCTTCGACCCGTTTGCCGATCGGCGGACGCGCAACCTCGAGGTGCAAGGCGAGCTGTCGCAAGGCTTCACACTCTACCGCCGAGTCGACGGTGGGACGCAGGGACGCGTGTTTGTGCGCTATGCGCGCACCCGCGCGGCCTTCTTCCCCATCATCCCCGATCCCTCGCTGGTGCCACAGCTCATGTGGACCATCAACGCCGGCTCCTCCTTCCGCCTGTTCTGACCATGCACCTGTCGAACGTCGCGGCTCGAGTGGCAGCCGTGCTGTTGCTTGTTGCCAGCCGCAACGCCGTGGCCCAGATCCGCGTGAACCCCACCGGCGTCAACGTCAATACGCAGGGAGCGAGCACCGTCTTTCTCACCTACGGCGGCCTGGCCGGCTACGATGCGGTGGAGGCGCTCTGGTGCGGGGAACTCATCAATGCCCGCCCCGCCGTGGGGTTGCGCTGCAACCCGGCGACCATCTTCGGCTCGCTGCCGCTCCGCTTCACCCAAACGACCAGCAGCGGCATCAGCGCCCTCACCGACATCATGACGATCCCCGCCTCGGTCACGCGTCGTGCCTATCAGGCGGCGGCGGACGGGCAGGGGTCGGCGTTCTTCTATGTTCGGCGCTTTGTCAGCCGCACGGGCGGCCCTGAGCAGTATGTCGCGGTCACCTGCCGGCTGTCGGGGGGGTGCGCGCGCGCCGCTCGCCCTCACCGACGTGCAGCTCGAGGTGGACGGCGATGCCCCGGTGCTGACAGTCGCCCAAGGGGAAGCAGTCCCCGAGTTCTCGGCGCGCCTCGCCTACACCGGTTCGGGACGACTCATCGGGCGATGGGAGGTCGTCCTGCCCGGCGAGGAACTTCCGACACCGGAGGACCTGCTGACCGAAGCGACGCTTCCCCGCGAGAAGCGCGGGACGCAGCGGCGCTACACGCAGTTGTCGCGCTTCAACGTCTTTCTCCCGCCGACGGGACGCGCTGACATCCCCGGGCCTGATCCGTCGCGCCTCCCGTCGGACGTCGATGGGGTCTATCACATTCTGCTCCGCGTCGAGTCGAGCGCCGACAAGGAAGGGGATTCGAATCTCGCGGCAGTGGGGGCCGGCACCGGAGTGGTGACCTCGGGTGGGGTGGCCGGCTTCCCACTGCCCACACTCCGCTATGTCGTGGGGAGCGGGGAGGGCGTCGCCATGCCCCTCAACGCCTCACGCAGCGACGTGGCGCTCATCACGCCCCGCGAGGGCGCCAGCGTTGATCGTCGCGTCCCCTTCACCTTCTCGTGGGCGGTTTCGGTTCAGGCCGCGCTCTATCGTGTCGAGTTGACGTCCGAGTCGGGAGCACCGCTCTTCAGCGCACTCGTGGCCGCGCCGATCGCGAGCTATCGCACGCCGCCATTCCTGGCCGACCGGCTGGCAGAGGTGACGAAACTGCGGTGGCGAGTGGTCGCCACCGATGCCAGCGGACGCGAGGTCGCGCGAAGTGCGTGGCGCGTGGTGGCGGTCCCGGTGCCATAGGCCGGCACACGCGCGCGTGACACAGCACGCGAGCGGGCTGCGTCACTGCAGCACGACCCTCGATTGCACGCCACCGCCCTCACCCATCGCGAGCGCGCCCATGATGCGTCCACCGTCTCTGCTTGCACGTGCGACGACGCTGCTCGTCGCCGTCGTGCTCCTCTCGCCACGCAGCGCCGACGCGCAGCTTCCGCGCCAGGGCACGTCCAAGTTGGCCCCATCGGCCGATCGTGTGCAGCTGACGGCGCTCGCGGTCGGCACCGTACGCCCCGACCTCGGCAGCACGGTGACCGTGCAGGCCACGCTTCGCAACGTCGATCCGAACCACGCCATCAACATCCCGTGGACCATCGGGATCGTCGGCCCCGCCGGGACCCAACAACTGGGCAGCGGTACCGCATCTGCCGTGGCGCCTGGCGCATCGGTCACGGTCAGCGCGTCGTGGCGCGCCGTCGCCGGCGAGCACGTTGTCAGCGTCTCGGCCGATCCGACCAACTCGCTGGGTGAGATGGCCCCGAATCCCAGCAACAACGCGCGCGCGAGCGGGACGATCACCCCGCAGGATGTACGTCTTCTCACCTTTGCCGAGGCGCTCGCCGCGGGGGCGCAGTTCCCGGGCAACCTGCAGGGGCCGACAGCGTGCCGCACCGTTGGCGTTTTCGACGCCAGCGAGGGGCGTTTCCTCGGCGGTCAGGGGCGTGGACGCCCGCTCTTCATCGCCGACTGCATCACCCCGCCGCAGAGCCCGCCCATCGTCACCGGCGCCAAGGCCAAACCCGTCGCCTTCGCCAACCTCACGCTCCGCAACGGATGGACCGTCCGCAGCGTGCGCGTGTTGAGCCGTGGCCAGGACGGCACTCGTGCGATCGGCTCGGCAGGAGGATCGCCGGTCACCCTGCCGAGCGCCGGCGGCACATCGCCCAAGGCCGAGTTCTCGGTCTTTGCCGACAAGGGCGGTGTGTTTGAGGCGCTCCTCGAAGTGTTCATCGCTGGTCCGGCGCATCTGAGTCCGCTGCGCTGAACGCCGACTTCGCTCTCCGATCCGCTCGCCCACTCGATCCGGGTGCTTCCATGTCGACACCAACCTCCTGCTTCCTCGCTCTGCTCGTCGCGCCCTTGGCCGCGGCGGCGCCCGTCGCGGCGCAAGCGCGCACCAGGAGTCCGATCGCCGGTGCTCAGCAGGAGGTGCCGTTGGCGCCGCTCGTGGTGCGGCTTGAGCTGCGGGACCATGGGGCGGAAGTTCGAGTGGAGCACACGCGCGGGATGGCACCACCCGTCGTGCTGTGCGATTTCCGTAGGGGGACGGTTTCTCCCGAGGGCGATCTCCGCGTGGCGTGCGGGGAGGTCGCCGCGGGATGGCAGTTGCGGGTGCTCCGCCGGATGGGTTCGACGGTCACGCCGTGCGCGAACCTCGCGATCAGGACGCCAACCGTGAAGGCCGGCGTCCCGGTGCTTCTGACTGTCGTTCGCGATCCGAGCAGCCCGCCACCCCTGAACGCTCTCGCCTGCCGCTTCGCTCCGTGAGCGCTGCGAGGTTCGGGTTCGCGCGCGTCGGTGCGGACGACGCGGGGGCGTAGGGGAGCGGGAGCTCGTGGACCGACGAACGCGCTCGCGAAATGGTAGGCCAACCACACGACAATTCATCGGAACACCTCCGACAGCCTTCCGGCCTCGGATCCCCCCTTCCTTCCAAGGTGGCGCGCGCGCGGTTGCGCTCCACTCGCGCGCCGTCCGCGCCCGAACGGAATGGTCTCCACCAAGGTGTCCGTCATGACTGCCGTCTCTTCCACTCCCTCGACTTCCAAGTACGTCTACGTCTTCGGCACCTCGCGCACCGAGGGAGCCGCCTCCATGAAGAACCTGCTCGGCGGCAAGGGGGCCAACCTGGCCGAGATGTGCCGCCTGGGGATTCCAGTCCCCTCCGGCTTCACCATCAGCACCGAGGCGTGCACCATCTACACGGAGCAGGGCAAGGCCGCCGCCCTGGCCCTCATCGAGGCCGAGGTCAAGGCGGGCGTCGCCTTCGTCGAGCAGGAGATGGGGCGCACCTTCGGCAACTCGGCCGACCCGCTGCTCCTGTCGGTGCGCTCCGGCGCCCGGGCGTCGATGCCGGGGATGATGGACACCATCCTCAACCTCGGCCTCAACGACGAGGCGGTGGAGGGGCTGGCGACCCGCTCCGGCAACCCGCGCTTTGCATGGGACTCGTACCGCCGCTTCGTGCAGATGTACGGCGACGTGGTGATGGGGCTCAAGCCGGTGTCCAAGGAAGAGCACGACCCCTTCGAGGTCCTCATCGACATGATGAAGGAGAAGAAGGGGGTCGAACTCGATACCGACCTCGACGCCGACGACCTCAAGGAGCTGGTCGCGCGCTTCAAGGCGCTCATCCGCGCCCGCATCGGGCGCGACTTCCCCACCGACCCGTGGGAGCAGCTCTGGGGCTCGGTCGCCGCGGTCTTCGAGAGCTGGAACAACGAGCGGGCGCGCATCTACCGTGAGCTGAACGACATCCCGGTGTCGTGGGGGACGGCGGTGAACGTGCAGGCGATGGTCTTCGGCAACCTGGGGAGCACCAGCGCCACCGGCGTCGCCTTCACGCGCGACGCGGGGACGGGCGAGGACCTGTTCAACGGCGAGTTCCTGGTGAACGCGCAGGGTGAGGACGTGGTGGCCGGCATCCGCACGCCGCAGCAGATCTCGCGCATCGGTTCGCGCCGCTGGGCCGAGTTGGCACGCGTGAGCGAGGCAGAGCGCCTGGCGAAGTATCCGTCGCTCGAGGAGCTGATGCCGGCGTTGTACGAGGCTCTCATCTCCTGCGAGCACACGCTGGAGAACCACTTCCGCGACATGCAGGACCTGGAGTTCACCATCCAGGAGGGGAAGCTGTGGATGCTGCAGACGCGCAACGGCAAGCGCACCGGCGCCGCCATGGTGCGCATCGCCATGGAGATGCTGCAGCAGGGGATGATCGACGAGAAGACCGCGCTGGGGCGCGTGACGCCCGAGCGCCTCAACGAGCTCCTGCATCCCATCTTTGACAACAAGTCACGCCGTGACGCGCGCATCATCGCCCGGGGGCTCCCGGCGTCGCCGGGGGCGGCGAGCGGGCAGATCGTCTTCTTTGCCGACGAGGCCGAAGAGTGGGCCAAGGCGGGAAAGTCGGTGATCCTCGTCAGGCAGGAGACGAGCCCCGAGGACCTGCGCGGCATGAACGTCGCCAAGGGGATCCTCACGGCGCGCGGCGGCATGACGTCGCACGCCGCCGTGGTGGCGCGCGGCATGGGGAAGTGCTGCGTGTCGGGGGCCGGCGCCGTGCACGTGGACTACAAGGCGCGCACCATGACCATCGACGGCGCCGAGTTCGCCGAAGGGGAGTGGATCTCGCTCGATGGTTCCACCGGCGAGGTCTTTGCCGGCCAGATCGCCACGAAGGACGCTGAACTGTCGGGTGACTTCGGCGCACTCATGCAGCTGACGGACAAGTACAAGCGCCTGGAGGTGCGCACGAACGCCGACACCCCCGACGAGGCCGCGCAGGCGCGCACCTTCGGCGCCACCGGCATCGGGCTCTGCCGCACCGAGCACATGTTCTTCGAGGGCGACCGCATCGTCGCCGTGCGCGAGATGATCCTCGCCGATGACGAGGCCGGCAGGCGCAAGGCGCTGGCCAAGCTCCTCCCGATGCAGCGCAGCGACTTCGAAGGGTTGTTCCGCGAGATGAGCGGCCACCCCGTCACCATCCGCCTCCTCGACCCGCCGCTGCACGAGTTCGTGCCGCACGACGACGCCGGGCAGAAGGTGATGGCCGCCGACATGAAGGTCTCGTTAGGGAAGATCAAGATGCGCGTCGAGGAGCTGCACGAGTTCAACCCGATGCTCGGGCACCGCGGCTGCCGGCTCGGCATCACGTATCCCGAGATCACCGAGATGCAGGCGCGCGCCATCTTCGAGGCGGCGCTCGACGCCAAGGGAAAGGGGTTCGCCCCCCGGGTCGAGATCATGGTCCCGTTGGTGGGAACCGTGCGCGAGTTCAACGCACAGGCCACCGTCATTCGCGCCGTCGCCGCGCAGGTCTTCGCCGAGCGCGGCGAGTCGCTGCACTACATGGTCGGCACGATGATCGAGACGCCGCGCGCGGCGCTCGTCGCCGACAGCATCGGCAAGCAGGCCGAGTTCTTCTCGTTCGGGACCAACGACCTCACCCAGATGACGCTCGGCTTCTCGCGTGACGACGCAGGCCACTTCCTCCCCAAGTACCTGGAGCGCGGGATGTACGAGCACGACCCGTTCCGCTCGATTGACCAGAAGGGGTGGGGCTGCTGGTGGAGTCGGCGGTTCAGAAGGGAAAGTCCGTGCGCCCGACGCTCGAGGTGGGTGTCTGCGGCGAGCACGGCGGCGACCCCGAATCGGTCGCGTTCTTCCACCGGGCGGGGCTGGACTACGTGAGTTGCTCGCCGTTCAGGGTGCCGATCGCGCGGTTGGCGGCGGCGCAGGCGGCGATCGCCGGGTAGCCGCCTCCAATCGGGACCAGCGCCCGAGTGGGGGCAGCGTCATCGAACCAGCTTCGAGATGACGCTGCCCCCGCTTGGCCTCCCCCCATCGCTCACACCTCGGCCCCGACCGCCGTCGCCGGATCGACCCGCAGCGCGCGCCGCGTCGGAACCCACATCGCCGCCGCCGATGCCACGGCGACCAGCGACACGGCGATCGCCATCCCCCACACGTCGTCGGACGCGCTGGCCCCCGTGCGCATCGCGAGCAGGAGCCCGCGCCCGCTCCACGCCACCGCCCCCCCGACCAGGCAGCCGGCGATCGTGATCAGCATCCCCTCCGACATCACGAGGCGCACGATCGCCGATCGGCTCGCGCCAAGGGCCATTCGCACCCCGATCTCGCGCGTGCGCTGCGCCACGCCGAACGACAGCACGCCGTACAACCCGAGTGTCGCCAGGAGCAAGGCGCAACAGGCGAAGGCCACGAGGAGGATGCGCGCGAATCGCTGCGGCGCGCGCCCCTCGGCCACGTCGTGGGCCAGCGACGTCGCCTCCGCGACCCGCACCGTGGGCGACACCTCCTCGATGAGTCGCACCAGCTCGGCGCGCAGCGTGGCCACGTCACCCCGCGCACGCACCACGAGCACGGCGCCGTCGCCCGCGCCATGTCGCGGGAGCACCACCGTCATGCTGTCGCCGGGAATCCATCCCTCCGCCGATCGCTGGTCCTCGATGACCCCAACGACGGTGAACAGGGGATCGGTCCGCGTCAGGCGGAGCCGACGGCCGACAGCGTCCCCGGCGGGCCAGAGGCGGCGGGCGCTCGTGGCGGTGAGCATCACCTCGCGCAGCGCGGTGTCGCGCGCCATGACACGCCCGGCCAGGAGGCGCGTCCCCACGGTCTGCAGGTAGGCCGAGTCGACCGACAGCGTGAGCACGAAGCGTTCCTGTGACGCCACCGGTGGCGCGTCGCCCTCACGGAGGATCTCGCAGAGGCAGCCGCCGAACCCCCCAGGGGCGCCGTCGGCCAGGGCCGCGGCCACGACACCGGGATGCGCACGCACGCGCTCTAGCACCGGCGCCACGCGTGCGTCGATGGCAGCGCTGTCGACGATACCCGGTACGCGTTGCAGCTGGATAGTGAGCAGCGGCGCAACGTCGTAGCCCAATCGCATGCGCGACAGCGTCCATGCCGACTGCACGAGGATGACGCCACCCACCACCAGCGCCACCGATCCGGCGACCTGCAGGAAGGCCAGCGAACGACGCACCTGCTGGCCGGCGCGCCCCGGCCCCACACTGCGGGCGCCTCCGTGCAGCGTCCCCCCCAGTCCGCGGCTGTTCACCAGCGCCGGAATGAGCCCGAACAGGACGGCGGTGCACGCGGCGAGCAGTACCGCCAATGCCAGCATCGTCCCGTCCAGCTGGACGTCGTCGACCGCCGCGTACGACACCGGGCGCCATCCGCGCGCCAGCGCGAGCAAGGCCCGCGCGAGGACAGCCCCCGCGACGGCACCGAGCAGCGCCAACCAGGCGCTTTCGGTGAGAAGCTGTCGCATGATGCGCCCGCGTGACGCCCCGATCGCCGTGCGAATGGAGAGCTCGCGCTCACGCGTCGCACCGCGCGCCAACAGCAGATTGGCGACGTTCAGGCACCCGATCACCAGCACCAGGAGGACGGCAGCCAGCATCACCTGCAACACGCGCCGTGTCTCCGATCCGGCGCGATCGAGCAGCGGGTCGATCATGGGGACGAGCGAGCGCATGGGGTCGCGTTCACCCAGGCGCGCCTTGGCGGCGGCGACATCGCGCGTGACCTGCGCCAGCGTCGCCCCGGGGCGCAGGACGCCGAGGGCTGCGAGGTAGTTGTCACTGCGCGCCGGGAGGTGCGGGAGCCAGAGCTCGGCACGCGGGATAAGCGCGAAGACCGAGGGATCGAAGAGGCGCGGCATCACGCCGATGATGGCGTAGCTGCGCCCGTCGAGCGTGACCGTCTCGCCAATGGCCGACGCGCGCCCGCCGAAGTCGCGCTGCCAGGTGTGCCAGGCAAGCATCGCGACGGGGGCCCCGCCCGTGCCTTCCTCGTCAGGCGCAAAGCTCCGTCCGAGCGCCGGCGCGACGTGCAGGAACTGCAGCAGCCCTCGCGACACCAACCCCACGTCGATCGTCGCCGGAGCGCCTCCGCGCACCGTGCGCTTGCGCGCCGCGGCGATCGTCTCGATGCGTTCGAGCGACGGCGTTGCCTCGCGCGCCGCCTCGAGCACGGTGGGGTTCATCGAGACGCGAATCGAGCCATCGCGCGAGGCAAGGCTCACGACGACGAGCCGCTCCACGCCCGGATATGGGAGCGGAGCGATGAGCATCCGTCGCATCACGCTCGCGAGGGCCACCGTGGCCCCGATGCCAACGCCGAGGGTGGCGACGGTGGTGAGCGTGAAGAGCGGGGCGCGCAGCGTGCGACGCACGGCGTACGAGATGTCCGCCCGCAGCGCCCCCAGCGCGTCGCGCCATTGCGACCGGCGCTGCGCGCGATGCTCCGTCTGGCGCAGCGCGCGGCGGGCCGCGTCGACGTCACCGAACCGCGCGCGGGCCTCGCGCGCCGCTTCGTCGGCGCTGCGCCCATACGATCGCAGTTCCTGTTCGCGCATTTCGAGGTGGAAGCGCAGCTCGTCGTCCACGTCGCGCGCGATCTGCGCCTGCGTGCGCGTGGGCCAGCGCAGGAGACGGCGCCAGCTGCGGTCCGAGTCGCGTCCGCTTCGTCGCATGGGTGTCACACCCCTTCGGTCGCGTCGAGGATGCGCAGCACCGCCTCGGCGTAGGCGCGGAAGGTGCGCACCTCGGCCGCCAGCTGGCGTCGTCCGGCGGGGGTGAGGCGGTAGAACTTGGCGCGCCGGTTGGACTCGGAGACCCCCCACTCCGCCTCCACCGCCCCCGCCGACTCAAGGCGATAGAGCGCCTTGTAGAGCGCGGCATCCTCGATGCTGAACGTGTCGCGCGAGCGCGACTCGATGCGCCGCGAGATCTCGTATCCGTGCAGGGGACCGAGGACGAGCGACTTGAGGATGAGCACGTCGAGCGTGCCGTGGAGGAGTTCGTTTGGCGATCGTGGCATTGTTTGACCTCACCAGGTGAGGCCAAGTCTATGCCACACCTGGTGAGGCGTCAAGGGACGGGGCACCGGTGCGCCGACGCCGGGCGTGCGGATCGCACGTGCGAACCGACCGTGCGGCGCGCCCCTGTCGAGCGCCCCTGTCGAGCGCCCCTGTCGAGCGACCGTTCGGCGATGGGTCGGCCCCTGTCGCAGGGGTCGGCCCAACGCGCGTAGCGCCGTTCTCCTCAGGACCCGTGCGCCACGCCCCCCTTTCCCCTAGACTCCCACCTGACCGCGTCGCACGCCCGCCCGTCTCCCCTGGCTGTCGCCATGACCGCTTCCGCCCCGACCGACTCGCGCCCCCACCTCGCCTCCCCCGACGAGAACCCCTCATTCATCAAGGGGCTCTTCCTCGGCGAGATCCGCGAGGAGATGGTCTTCCCCTTCCCGACGCTCTCCGCCGACGAGAAGGAATCGCTCGACGCGATCCTCGATGCCTTTCGCTCCTTCGCGAAAGACCACATCGACATGAAGAAGCACGACCACGACGGTCGCTTCCCGGATGCGATGCGCGAAGGGTTCCACGCGTTAGGGCTGATGGGGCTCAACATCCCGGAGGCCTACGGCGGCTTCGGCGCCTCGGCCACGGTCTTCAACCGCGTGTTCGGCGAGATCGGCGCCACCGATCCGGCGCTCGCCGTCTATTTCGGCGCCCACCAGTCCATCGGCTGCAAGGGGATCACCCTCTTCGGCACCGAGGAGCAGAAGCAGCAGTACCTCCCGCGCTGCGCCTCGGGCGAGCTGGTCGCGGCCTTCTGCCTCACCGAGCCGGGCTCGGGTTCCGACGCGCAGGCGATGAAGTGCTCGGCGACCCCCTCGGCCGATGGCAGCGAGTACCTCCTCAACGGGACGAAGATCTGGATCTCCAACGCGGGCTACGCCGGACTCTTCACCGTCTTCGCCAAGGTCCCGATCGTCGTGGACGGGAAGCCGAAGGAGCGCGTGACCGCCTTCATCGTCGAGCGCGACACCCCCGGCGTCTCGCTCGGCAAGCTCGAGGAGAAGATGGGGATCAAGGCGTCGGACACGCGCTCGGTCATCTTCGACAACGTGCGCGTTCCGGTTGCCAACCGTTTGGGCGACGTGGGGCAGGGCTTCAAGATCGCCCTCGAGATCCTCAACTCCGGGCGCCTCGGCCTCGCCGCCGGCTCGGCGCGCGGGACGCGCCAGATCATGAACGAGGCGATCGCCTACGCCAAGCAGCGCGAACAGTTCGGGCGCCCCATCGCCTCGTTCGAGATGCTGCGCCGCAAGATCGCCCTGGCCGCCGCCGAGTGTTATGCCGCCGACGCCGCGTGGTTTCTCACGGCGGGGATGGTGGACCGCGGTGGCGTCGACTTCTCGCTCGAGACCGCCGCCTGCAAGGTCTACAATTCCGAGATGGCCTACCGCGCCTCCAACGAAGGGTTGCAGATTGCCGGCGGGATGGGCTACTCCAAGGAGTTCCCCTTCGAGCAGAGCGTGCGCGACTCACGCATCATGCTCATCTTCGAGGGGACCAACGAGATCCTCCGTGCCCTCATCGCCCTCATGGGGTTGCAGCAGCCGGGCGAGCGCCTCAAGGCGCTGGGCAAGGCGCTGCAGGACCCCATCAATGGCTTCGGAGCCATCTCGTCGTACCTCGCCGGGCGCGCGCGGAGCACACTCAACAAGCCCGACTTCACGAAGGTGCACCCCGCCTTCGAGGATGAAGCCGAGCTCGTCGCCTCGCAGATCCACGCCCTGCGCGCGCGGTCGAGTCTGCCCTCCGCAAGCACGGCAAGGCGATCATCGAGCGCCAATACGTGCAGGAGCGCCTGCCAACGCCGCCATCGACCTCTACCTGAGCATCGCCGCCCTCTCGCGCGTGACCTCGGAGCTGGAAGCGGTCGACGGAGACGTGACGCGCGTGGCCAACGAGGTGGATTGCGCGCGCGTCTTCATACATATGGCCTATCGACGCACGCGCCGCGCCCTCAAGGCGCTCCGCATCAATCAGGACGCCCGACTCGACACCATTGCCGCGCGCGCCGTCGACGCCGTCGACCTGGCACCGCTCGCACCAACGGATCGTTAGGCCGGCGGGTCATGGAAACCATGGGGCGGGGCGGGGCGGGCGACGGCGGACACGACATTCCCCGCGGGGCATCAACACCGGCCGATCGTGTCGATTGGTCGCCGCTGTGGATCGCACTGGTCTACGCCGCGCTCGGGATCCTCTGGATCGTCTGGTCCGACGCCGTCGTCCTGGCCATAGTGCTGGACCAGGAGGCTCTCACACGACTCCAGACGTACAAGGGATGTTTCTACGTCGTCGCCAGCGCCGTGCTCATCTATGTCCTTGTCCGGCGGCGATTGAACGCGCTGAGCGCCGCCGTCGCCGGGGAGCGCCGCGCCGCCCGCGAGCGTGAACGACTCGTCACCATCCTCGAGGCCACGACCGACCTCGTCTCGATCATCACCCCCGACGCCAGGTTGCAGTACCTCAACGCCGCAGGGCGACGCCTCCTCGGCATCGCCCCCGACGAGCCGCTGGAGCGCTTCAACTCGGCGCAGTTCCTCGCGCCCTCCGAGCTGCATCGCCAGCACGACGTGCGCGCGCTCACCGCGGGGGTCGGCGTCCTCGAGCTCGAGCGCGAACTGCAGCGCGTGGACGGGAGCACGGTGCAGGTCTCCCAGGTCCTGCTCGTGCACAAGGACGCGACGGGACGCGTCGAGTTCATCTCGACCATCGCCCGCGACATCAGCGGCCAGCGCCGGCAGGAGCAGGCCCTCCGTCAGGCGCAAAAGATGGAAGCCGTCGGGCGCCTGGCGGGGGGCGTCGCCCACGACTTCAACAACCTGCTCACCGTCATCCTCAACTGCGGCGAATCGCTGGCGCAGTCGCTCCCGGCCAGCGACGAACGGCGCGAGGAGGCGATCGAGATCGTCCACCTCCCAGCGCGCCGCCCGCCTCACGCGCCAGCTCCTGGCCTTCTCGCGACAGCAGGTCATGGAGGCGCGCACCATCGACGTCAACGCGGTCGTGCGCGACCTGCTCGTCATGCTGCGGCGCCTGGTGGGCGACAACGTGCAGATCGTCGACCGCCTCAGCGACGCGACGCCCAGCATCGTCGTCGACCCAAACCAGCTCGAACAGGTCCTCGTCAACCTCGTCGTGAACGCGCGCGATGCCATGCCGCGCGGCGGCATTGTCACCATCCGCACCTCGGAGGCACGGGTCGGCGATCGGCACATGGCCGTCCTCGAGGTGCGCGACTCGGGGATCGGAATGGATGAGGCCACCCGCGCGCGCATCTTCGAGCCCTTCTTCACCACGAAGGAGATGGGACAGGGGACGGGACTCGGCCTCGCCACGGTCGCCGGCATCGTCGAGCAGTCTGGCGGTGAAGTCGCCGTCGAGAGCGCGCCGGGCAAGGGGTCGATCTTTCGCCTGCGGTTCCCCACCGCCCCCTCGGCGGGTGAGCCGACGCTCGTTCCCGGTACGAGCGCTGCGCCGACCCCGCCTATGGGAACCGCCGCGATTCTCCCCGCTTCGCCGAGCAGCGGCCGCATCGTCCTCGTCGAGGACCAGGACGCGGTGCGTCAGATGACGGCGCGCATGCTCGCGGCGGATGGCTTCGAGGTCGCGCAGGGCACGCTCCGCCGAGGAGGCGTATCGCTTCCTGACCGACGGGCGCGATGTGGCCTCGTCCTCACCGATGTCGAGATGCCGGGCATCGGTGGTGGTGCGCTTTCGCGCGCGCTCGCTGGAGCGCGATGCCCGCCGGATCCCCGTCCTGTTCATCTCGGGCTACACGAACGACGCGCTCCTGTTGCGCGGCGCCTCCCGCTCAACGCCTCCTTCCTTCCCAAACCGTTCCCTCGAATCGTTGCGGCTCGCGGTTCGCCGCGCGATCGAGGGATAAAGGGGGAGGAGGGAGGAGCGGGGCGGGGAACGGGTGGCGGTGTCGGCCGAATCGCCCCTCCACCGAGTAGCTCCGTGGGGCGTTTCCGCGCTCGCGTCGGGCGACTCCGGAAAACCTACCCGACCGGATGGGAGGCGCCCCATCCGGTCGCCCCCTCCCTGCGGGGGTCCGAGCCGCCGAAAGGGACGCGATACACTTGTGAAAAGATTCACAAGCCCCTCGCGTCCCACTTTCCTTCCGAGCGCATACCATGTCGTACGCCCTCCGCCTCAACGAAATCCCGCACGCGACCTTCGACTCCGAGCAGGCTGCCCGCCGCGCCGTCCGTGAGATGTTCGGCTCCTGCGAGCTCGCCGACTCCGACGCCAACGTCATGTTCTGGCCCTCGGTGAGCGCTCGCGGCCACGTCATGGTCGAGATCAAGCGCATCGCCGCCTAAGGCTGTCTTCGCCGGTACGTCACTGCTCCGCGCCTGACGCATCGGTTGCTCCCACAAGGTCGCGGACGCACGAACCCCACGACCCCCGCCTCATCCGCGCGAGCGGCGTCCGGTCTTCGGCGCCGCTCGCGTTGCCCCCCACCGGGATTTCTCGCCCTGGGTGACGGCGCTCCCGTGAGGGCACCCGTGCGCCCCCCGCGGTAGGTTCGTCCGACGCGACAGGGGCGGCGCCGGGCATTCGCGCGCTATCATCCGGGACGCGACGCTCGCCCCCGGTCTCGCACCGCGGCGGCGCCCCGCGTGCCGTCATCCCGCCCTTCGCCCTCCGCTCCCGTGCGCGTCCTGTTTGCCGAGGATGATCGTCAGCTCCGAGAGTCCGTCGCCCGCGGGCTGCGCGAGGCGTCACGTCGTCGATCTTGCGCCTGACGGAACGCAGGCACTCGCCTCGCCCGGGAGCACCGATACGACGTGGTCATCCTCGACATCCTCATGGCGGGGATGACGGACTCGACGTCGCCGAGCGATTCGCGCCGCGGAGAATTCCGTCCCGGTGCTCATGCTCACCGCGCTCGACGCCGGGAGCAGCGCATCACGGGGCTCGACGCCGGCGCCGACGACTACCTCACCAAGCCGTTCGACTTCGGCGAACTGCTGGCGCGCCTGCGGCGCTCACGCGGCGGCGCGGTGACGTGCTCTCCCCGAGCTGATCATCGGCGACCTGGTGATCGACACCACGCGCCACCAGGTGCGGCGTGGCGCGCGAGGATCCCGCTCACCACGAAGGAGTTCACCTTCCTGCACCATCTGGCGCGACGCCGGACGTGTGGTGAGCCGCGCCGAGTTGATGGAGCACGTCTGGGAGGACAAGAGCAACACGTATTCGAACATCATCGACGTCTACGCCAGTCGCCTGCGCCGCAAGATAGAGGAGGGCGACGACGCCGCTCGTGGCGACGCTGCGCGGGACCGGCTTCATGCTCAACGTGCCGCCGGGGCACCCGAGCGCGCGCGCGGACGCCGACGGGGAGCGCGCGGACGCCGGGCGCACGCGCGGGTGAGCATGCGCTGGTGGCCGTCGTCGCTGCGCGCGAGGCTCACGCTCTGGTTCACGATCGTTCTCGGCGTCCCGCTGGTGGCCTTCGCGATCGTGTCGTACGTCGTCTTCGACCGCACGCCCCGACCCGCACCGACCACTTCGTCGCGGACGCCCTGTCGGCGTTTGCCCGCGAGCTGGCCAACGAGCGGCCTATGGCGCCACCCTCTGAAGTGGCGTCGCGCACCACGGTGCACGAGGTGCGTTTCGCGCAATTCCAGGTGGTGATCGCCGACCGCGACGGGCGCGTGCGCTGGCGTCGAGTGCCGCCGACGACGCGGTGTCGCGCGGTACCGGGACTCCGGACGCAGACGAGGCGCGCTCGCCGCAGTGGCAGGCGTCGGCGCCGAGGCACCGGCGATGGTGACGCTGACGTCGACGGCGGGGGCCCTGGCGCGTGCACGCCGCCGCATCACCATCGGCGGCGGTTTACCGTTTGCTCCTGGCGGGGATCGCCTCGCTGCGCGAAATCGAGACGTGCTGGCGCGCATCCCGTCGCGCCTTCCTCGTGGCCATCCGCTCCTGCTGGCCGCGGCCAGGAACGGCACTACTTCATGGCCCGCCGCTCGCTGTCGCCGGTTAGCGGGCGGGGGGGCGCCGCCGCCATTACCGACGCCAACCTGCACGAGCGCCTCCCCGTCGTCACGCCACACGACGAGCTCCGGGGGCCCGCCGTGGTCATCAACTCGCTGCTCGACCGCCTGGAGCGCGCCTTCGCACAACAGCGACGCTTCATGGCCGATGCCTCGCACGAATTGCGGACCCCGGCGGCCATCCTCAACACCGAGGCGCAAGTCACGCTGTCGCGCCCGCAACGCTCCGAGGCGGGAGTATCGCGAGTCGATGGGCGTGATGCAGCAGGCGGCCGCGCGCCTCACGCGCACGTCGACGATCTCCTTTCTCCTGCGTGCGCCGATGAGGCGCACCGGGTAGCGCGGCTTCGCGAACCTCTTACCTCGACGAGGTGGTGCACGCGGTCACGCGCGCCGTGCGCCCACTCGCCGAGCAGCGCGGCGTGCGCGTGGGAGTCTGCTCCGGTAGTCGACGCACCGTTTCACGGCGACGCCGACCTCCTGGGGCGCCTGCTCCTCAACCTGCTCGACAACGCGATC
>JADKAQ010000009.1 GCA_016719105.1 Gemmatimonadota bacterium
TGACATGCACGGACTACGTGCGCCGCGCACGTAGGTTTCACACTCCTCCCGTGGTCGCCTCGCGCTTCCGGCGGCGCCCTCGCTCCCGGGCTTCCTCGGCGGCACGTTTGGGCGATGAACCGCTCTCCTTCTGCTGCTTGGCTTGTGGCGCTGGCCGTGCTCACCGCGCTCGTCGCCTGTCGAGGGTCGGCTCCGACCCCGGCCGATCCCGCGGCCATTCCGACGCCGGGGGCGGTCGTGGCGGGCGTTCGGCCCCCCGCTCGTATTCATCCCCGTCCAACCGGCGCTCTTCTCGACTCCTGGCGGGCAGCCGAACGCGTGGGCCGACTACGACGACGACGGCGATCTCGATCTCTACGTCGGCTTCCGCGGCGGCGTGCGGGCGCGGCTGTATCGCAACGACGGCGGTGGCTTCGTCGATGTCGCCGCGTCGCTCGGCATCGACGACTCGCTGGAGGTGCGCGCTGCCGCGTGGGGGGACTACGATGCGGATGGACGGCTCGACCTCTACGTCGGCTTCACCCCGCAGGCCCCCGTGCCTAACAAGTTGTACCGGAATCCCGGAAACGGCGGGCGCTTCGTCGACGTGGCGGCGGCCGTCGGCGTGGCCGATCGTGGGACGACGCGCCAACCGTCGTTCATCGATTTCGACAACGACGGTGACGTCGACCTCAGCGTCGCCTTTCGCGATCGCCCCAACGCGCTCTATCGCAACGACGGGGGACGCTTCACCGACGTGGCGCCGGCCCTGGGGATCGCCGACCCGCGCAAGACGGTGGGGGTCGTCTGGTGGGACTGGGAGCAGGACGGCGACCTCGATGCCTTCGTCGCCAACCAGGACGGCGACGCCAACGCCCTCTATCGCAACGTGGGCGGCCGTTATGTCGACGTGGCCGATTCGTTAGGTGTCTCGGAGCGCGGCCGCCCCGCCGACCGTGGCGGCGTCGGCCCCACGCTCGGCGACTACGACAACGATGGCGACTTCGACCTCTTCGTGGCCAACTACGGCCCCGACGCGCTGTATCGGGATGACGGCGGACGCTTCACCAACGTCGCCGCGCCGATGGGGCTGGCCGGCGACTATCACTCTACCAGTGCGGCGTGGGGCGACGTGGACCACGACGGGCGGCTCGACCTCTTCGTGGTGTCGTACCTCGCGGGGGAGCGCGACACCCCGGATCACTTCTTCCGAAACGTCGGCGACCACTTCGTGAACGAGATGCCGGCGTCGATCGCCGCCGACAACGGCTCGCACGGAGTGGTGTGGGTCGACTTCGATCGCGACGGCGACCTCGACCTCGCCCTCACCAACAACCATGTGAAGGGGGCGCACCCGCTCTTCCGCAACGAACTGTCACCGGCGCTCGCCGCGCGCGCGTTGCAGGTGACGGTGCGCGACGCGCAGGGGCGGGCGACGCGCGCAGGGAGCGAGGTGCGCGTCTTTGCCGCCGGGACCCGTCGCCTCCTGGGGCTGCGGCTGCTCGACACCGGCGGCAGCTACGACGCCCAGGGGGTGACACCGGTGCACGTCGCCCTCCCTTCGCTGTCGCCGGTTGACGTCGAAGTCACCGTGCTGACCCGTGACGGGCGCGTGACGAGACGAGTGGCCGCGGTCGATCCTCGCGCGTATCGTGGCAGGGCGCTCGAAGTACGCGCGCCATGAACGCCACCACACGGGGGAACGATGACGATGCACGACACAAAGTGCCGCATGCCGCAGCCGTCGCGCGCGCGGCGCGCACGAGGGGCCGCCCTGGGCGGCACGTTGCTGCTCGCGGCGATGGCAGCCGCGGCGCCACTCGCGGCCCAGGCACCTAACGATGTGTCGCGACTGGCCTTCATGGCCGGCTGCTGGGAGCTGCGCACCCCCGCCCGCATCACCCACGAACAGTGGATGGCGCCGCTCGGTGGCCTGATGCTGGGGATGAGCCGGACGGTGGTGCGCGACGTGGCGCGCGAGTGGGAGGCGCTCCGCGTGGAGGTGAAGGACGGCGTGGCCACGTATCTCGCCCAGCCCGGCGGGCGCCCCGCCACCCCGTTCGCCGCCACGGCGCTCACCGACAGCTCGGTCACCTTCGCCAACCCGTCGCACGACTTCCCGCAACGGATCCTCTATCGCAAGGTCGGCGCCGACTCGCTCGTGGCACGCATCGAGGGCGACCAGGGAGGGCAGGTGCGCGGCATGAACTTCCCGATGAAACGCGTCGCCTGCGCCGGGGGGTGACCGGCGCGAGGCGGCCTCCCGAGGCTTGTCACCGTCGCACCGCCACGCTGTCCCGTCACCACCCGTCACATACGCCGCGCGTCCCGAGCTCAGACCTTCAGGTAGCTCCACTCCCGCGAGAACGGGATGCGCGACATGAGCACGGCCCGGTCCTTCAGCACGACGAGCCGGTCGCTCGGGTTGATCCCGATCCCGCTCTTCTCGTCATAGAGTCCCGGCTCGACCGAAAAGGTCATCCCTTCCTGCACCACGGTATCGTCGCCTAACGCAAGGAAGGGAGGCTGGTGCCCCACGAAGTTCTGCCCCTGCCCATGTCCGGGGCGGTGGTAGATGTAGTCCTGCATCCCCTGCTTGACCTGGTACTGGTGCACCTTGAACGCGATCTCCGAGCAGATGGCCCCGGGCTTGGTCTCCTCGGTGATGATCTGCACCGTGTCGCGCACCACGTTCCACATGCGGTCGTGTTGCGGCGTCGACGGCAGGAGGATGTAGTTGCGATATCCCTCGCCGCCGTAGCCGCCGAGCAGGATGTCGCAGTTCACGTAGAGCGGTTGCCCGCGCCGCACCGGGGCATGGAAGAACTGGTTGGGGTGCGGATAGGCCGTTGCCACTCCCGTGCGCACGTAGTTCCCCGTGACCTCCATCCCCACGGCGCTGTGCGGTTTCCCGTCACGCTGCACGTCGCGCATCATGAGGTTGATGCCATACGACGACAGCGCCTGGCCGATCTGGTAGTCCGTCGTGCTCGTCCCATGCTCCAGGATGTAGTCGCGGGCAAAGGCGTGCACCTGGTCGAAGTAGCGATACGCGCGCTGCGTGAGGGCGATCTCCTCCGGCGTCTTGATGATCTGCATGTCCAGGCAGAGGTCGCCGACGTCCACGTTGCGCGCCTTGGGCAACACCCGGTCGAACGTGCGCTGCGCCGACGGGGTGAGTTCGCGATCGAGCCCGATCACCCGCTCGCCCAATCCGCGCGCCGCGAGCTTGCCTAACACCCACTCCCACAGGTCGACGCGCTTGCCGCGCGCCAGCTCCCCGCGGTTGGGAAAGCCCCCCTCGGCGTGCGGGTAGCAGAAGTAGTAGTCGTTCTCGGTGCACCACCACGAGGTGATGAGGTCGCGGTCGATCGCCGGCGAGAACCAGTAGACGGTGTCTACCTCGTTGGTCGGCATCAGCGCCCACGTGGTGCGCTCGCCGCTCCCGCGAAAGCAGCCCGTGAAGTACACGAGGTTCACGTCGCTCTGCAGGAGGATCGCGTCGACGCCGCGCGCCCGCGCCCGTTCGCGCAGGCGCCGCGACTGCGCCTGGTACCAGGCCAGCGGCAGCCGATCGACGCCGACCGGGGCGGGGGTCGGGTGCAGCGGGTTCTCGACCAGGAGGCGCTCGGAGCCGCGTGGCTGTCCGTCACTAGGTTCGGCGGCGAGCTGCGAGGCGGCGGCGGAGACGGCGGCCAGGGAGGCGCCGATCTGCTGGACGAAGGTGCGACGCGTCGGCATGGGAGCGGAGAGAACGGGAGGCATCACCCAGCGACGGCCGGGGATAGGACGAGGAGTTGGGGTCCACGACGCGGGACCGCACGAAAGGCAGGGGATGCGGTGCGTTGACCTCCGGCGAATCTGTCGCCCGGACGCACCCGGCGACACCTCCCGGGGGTGCGGGGCGTAGGGGTGGGCGGTAGTTTGGGCGCGGCGGCTGCCGGACTCGTGCGCCGCGGTCTGCGCGCCCGGCTCGCGCCTGGGCCGTCCTCGCGCCGCTCGTCGCTCCCACCATCAGTCTCGCTTCGCATGATGCGTGTTCGAATGGCCGCCCGCCTGGCGTTGCGCCTCACGATGACGGTTGCCGCCATCGTGTCGGTGCGGTCCGCGCCGCTTGCCGCGCAGGATCGCGAGCTGCACTGGCGACGCATGCACGTCGAGGCGCACCTCGACCGCGACGGGCGCCTGCTGGTCAAGGAGACGCAAGTCATCGTCTTCACCGGCGACTGGAACGGCGGCGAACGCACCTTTGTCTGGTCCTCGCCGCAGCGCTTCGGCTTCGACCGCATGGTGCGCCTCGATTCGGCCACCGGGCAGGAGATCCCCATGAAGGCAGACGACCTCGAGGTCGTCGATGGCTATGGCTGGGGCGACTCGCGGCACCTGCGCTGGCGAAGCCGGCGTGCCGAGGATCCGCCGTTCAACGGCGATGAGCGGAGCTATCGCATCGAGTTCCGCTACACGAACATCCTGCTGCACGAGGGCGACGACTTCCGGCTCGATCACGACTTCGCCTTCACCGATCACGCCGGGGCAGTCGAGGCGTACACGCTGAAGCTCACCCTCGATCCGGTCTGGAAGGCCCCCGCCGACTTCACCGGAGAGTTTGGGCCGCTGCGCCTGGAGCCGTGGTACGGCTTCGTCGTCAACATCCCGTTGGTCTACGCCGGAGCCGGGCGCCCGGCCGCCGTGGTGTACGGGGCCGACCTCGCGCAGCGCGTCGGCGTCGCGAGCGGCTTCGTCGCCGCCATGCTGGCCCTCATCGCGGTCTTCTTTCGCCGGGAGGCCGGCGTGGGGCGTTTCGCGTCGCCGGTGTCCGACAGCGTCGTGACCGATGCGTGGCTCCACGAGACCGTCTTCCGCCACCGCCCCGAGGTGGTCGGAGCGGCCTGGGACGAGCGCACCGACGCCGCCGAGGTGACGGCGGTGCTCGCGCGGCTCGAGCAAGAGGGGAAGATCAAGAGTCGCGTGGAGTCGTCGAAGGTCTGGGTCTTCACCACCACGACGTTGCACCTGGAGCTCACCGTCGATCGCAGCAAGCTCCGCGACTATGAATGTGCGCTCATCGACGGGCTCTTCTTCGGCCATCGCACCAAGGTCACCTCCGACGAGATTCGCGAGCATTATCGTCGCACCGGCTTCAATCCATCGGGGAAGATCTCGTCGCCCCTCAAGAGCATCGTGGAGCGCCTGGTGCCCGACGATCCGGCGCTGCCAGCGCCATCGGCGATGCCGACCGTCCTGTTGGCGGTCGCCGGCATCGCCAGCTTCATCGCGAGCGCGCGCACCCGCGAGTACGACCTCGTCGTCGGCATCCCCGGCATCGTCGGCGCCATGATCCTCTTCCTCGGCGTCATGCTTCCGGCGGCGCGCGTCTGGCGCGATCGGGTCGAAGGGGCGGCAACGGCGACGCTCTGGTTCTTCGTCCCCTTGGCCCTCATGTCGGCGGCGCTGTTGGGCGTCGTGCTCACCGGCTTCCAACGCGTCGGGCTCCTCTCGCTCGTGGGGATGGCGCTCATCGCGCTGGCCATCACCCGTAGCGTGCTCTCGATGGCCGCCTGGCGCTATGGCCCTAAGCGCCTGCAGCTGCGTCGGGAGATGGCGGCCGCGCGGCGCTACTTCCAGGAGGAGCTCAAGCAGCCCGCCCCACGGCTCCAGGACGAGTGGCTTCCCTGGCTCATCGCCTTCGGCCTCGCCCGGCACATGGACAGGTGGTTCGCGTCGTTTGGCCGAGCCGGCGGCGCGACCGTCGGGCACCACTCGTCGGGAGCCTCCAGCTGGTCCTCGTCAGGCGGGGGGAGCGGTGTGAGCGCGTCCTCGTGGTCGGGGATGGGCGGGGGAGGGGGCTTCTCTGGTGGCGGCTCCAGCGGCATGTGGGTCGCCGCGGCGTCGTCGGTCGCCTCCGGTGTCTCCAAGCCGTCGTCGAGCTCGGGAGGCTCGAGTTCGAGCGGTGGCTCCAGTTCCGGTGGTGGCGGCGGCGGGGGATGGTAGTAGGGCAGGCGCCCCGCTGCGCCGCCGCGCTCCTTTTCGCCGTACTCTCCTTTCTCGCGGCGAGCGTCGTGCTTTCGTTCGGTTTCAACCTGCTCCTGAGGGCCGGCAACGCCGTGGCCGGCTACTGGGGAGTACTGTTCGCACTGGCCAGCGGGATCTACGTGATGATCGAACTGGCCGGCAAGCTGAGCGAACTCGCCAACCTGACCGGGGCGGGACGCCGGTAGGCGACGGAGCGCCCTCCCCGACTCCGTCAAACGTCCGAGTTGCCACGCGCGCTATATCGATAGTATTCGATATATCCCCTCGCCCCGTCCCATGCACATCCTGTTCGGATACCTCAGGCAGTACTGGAAGCTGGTCCTGCTGGCGCTGCTGCTGGCCGCCATCAACCAGGTCTTCTCGCTCCTCGATCCGCTCATCTTCCGCCACATCATCGATTCGTACGCCACCAAGTACGAGTCGTACACGCGCGCCCAGTTCTTCCGCGGCGTGTCGTTGTTGCTCCTGGCGGCGGTCGGCGTGGCCTTCGTTTCGCGCGTGGCCAAGAACTTCCAGGACTATTGCGTCAACGTCATCGTGCAGCGCCTGGGCGCGCAGATGTACTCCGACGGCATCCGCCACTCGCTCGGACTCCCGTACTCCACCTTCGAGGACCAGCGCAGCGGCGAGACGCTGGGCAAGCTGCAGAAGGCGCGCAGCGACACCGAGCGTTTCGTGACGGCGCTGGTGAACGTGGTCTTCACCACCATCGTCGGCGTCGTCTTCGTGATGGTGTACGCCTTCAAGGTGCACTGGAGCATCGCCCCGGCCTTCCTCATCACCGTCCCCCTGCTCGGCACGCTCAGCTCCATCCTCTCCAAGCGCATCAAGACCATCCAGAAGGTGATCGTCGCCGAGACGACGGCGCTGGCCGGCGCACGACCGAGTCGTTGCGCAACATCGAGTTGGTCAAGAGCCTCGGGCTCACCGAGCAGGAGGTGTCACGCCTCAACGGCGTCACGCAGAAGATCCTCAAGCTCGAGCTCAAGAAGGTGCGCTACCTGCGGTCGCTGAGCTTCATCCAGGGGACGTCGGTGAACTTCCTGCGCACCTGCATCCTCTTCCTCATGCTCTACCTGATCTTCGATCGCCAGATCACGGTGGGGCAGTTCTTCTCGCTGCTGATCTATTCGTTCTTCATCTTCGGGCCGCTGCAGGAGCTGGGGAACGTGATCAACATCTACCGCGAGACCGAGGCCTCGATGGCCAACTTCTCGGCGGTGATGGCCATGCCGCTCGACCCCAAGCCGGCCAACCCGGTGGAGATCGACCCGCTGCACGAACTCCGCTTCGAGCACGTCGCCTTCATGCACCAGTCGGCCACGACGCCGGCGCTGCAGGACATCGCCTTCAGCGTGAAGCGCGGCGAGACGATCGCCTTCGTGGGACCGTCGGGGTCCGGCAAGACGACGCTGGTCAAGCTCCTCGTCGGTCTCTATGCCCCGCGCGAGGGGCACATCCTCTACAACGGGCACGACTCCACGCGCATCGACCTCGATCGTTTTCGCGAGCGCATGGGGTTGGTCACGCAGGACACGCAGCTCTTCTCCGGCACGATCCGCGAGAACCTCCTCTTCGTGCGGCCGCAGGCGACCGACGAGGAATGCCTCGACGTGCTGCGCCGAGCCGCGGCGCAGAACCTCCTGGCGCGCGCCGACAAGGGGCTGGATACGCTGATTGGCGAGGGCGGGGTGAAGGTCTCCGGCGGCGAGAAGCAGCGTCTCTCCATCGCCCGCGCCCTCCTGCGCCACCCGCACCTCCTCGTCTTCGACGAAGCCACCTCGGCGCTCGACTCACTCACCGAGGAGGAGATCTCCCAGACCGTGCGCGAGGTGTCGGAGCGCGAGGACGCCGTCACGATCCTCATCGCCCACCGCCTGTCGACCGTGATGCACGCCGACCGCATCTACGTGCTCGAGCGCGGTCGCATCGTGGAGCAGGGGAAGCACGAGGCGTTGGTGGCCGAGCGTGGGCTGTACTACGCGATGTGGCGCCAGCAGGTCGGGGAGTTGCGCGCGGTGGGTGAGGTCAAGGTGCCCGTGGGGGCGGGGCGGTAAGGGGCGCGTTAGGTGGGGCGGTCGGTGGGGCGTCGAGCCCAGACAGCGCCGCCAGCCCCCCGCCGCCATCCGCATCGTCTTCCTTGGCCCCGCCATCACGAAGGGCGCGCAGCTTGGCCTGTTGATCGGCGGTCAGCAGGTTCTTCACGCGGATCACGAAGATCGCCTGCCGCTTCTTGACCTCGTTCTCGATCTTGAGCACCTGGTCGATGCGTGCCAGCGCGCGGGCCTCGTCGACGCGCGTGCTCTCCACGAGTCCTTGCAGCTCGAGGGCCGGCTCCGCCATGTCGACCTGCAGCGGGACGAGCGCCACCTGCGTCGACTTGAGCTCGTCGAGGATCGCCTTGCGCTGCTGCGCCGTGAGGCCGATGGCGCTGGCGTGCTTGAGGACGAGCTGCGGGTCGAAGAAGGCCTTGGCGAAGACTTCATCGGCCTTGGCCTGGGCGCGGGCGACGGGAGCCGCCAGGAGCAACGCCGGCAGCAAGGCCAGCGCATAGGTGTGTCGGGACATCTCAGTTCCTCCGGCGTGAGTCGTGCATCGGCCTGGTCAGCGGCTCGCCGGCAGGGGCCAGCGGGTACCAGTCGACCGAACCGATCGAGGGGATCGTCGGGATCTCGTCGGCGCTCACCGTGGTGGCGACGTCGAGGAAGTAGTCGGTGGGGACGCGCATCGTCCCCGCGACCAGTGCATACTGCGGTGCCGCATCGGCCACCTGCGGGCCCTGCGTCGTCTCCGGCACCAACGCAACCGGCGACACGGCGGGTCGCCGCCACATGGCAAGCGCGATCGCCACCACCGCCACCGCGGCCACCGCGCCTAACGCCATCGCCGGCTGCCGCCAGCGACGCGCCGACCGGGGCGCGCGCCCGGTCACCACGCGCGCAAAGGGCGGGATCGCCCTCCGCTCCTCCCGGGCACGGAGCGCGGCAAAGCGCTCGCGCAATTCCCGGTCGTCCTGCTCCGTCTCGCTCATGACAACTCCTCGTCCAGCAACAGGTGGCGCAGCCGCGCCTTCCCTCGTTCGTAGTGCGTGCGAGCCGTCCCCACCGGTAACCCCAGCACCTCGGCCGACTCCTGGATCGTCAGCCCCTGATAGAACACCAGGTGCAACACCTCCTGCTGCCGAGGCGACAACCGCGGAAGCGCCGCCTGCAACCCGGCCACCCGGTCATCGGCGTCGGCCTCCACCTCGTCCTCCCCCTTGCCGTCCACCGAGGCGTCCTGCCACCACCGCTCCAGCCGCGCCACGCGCAACCAACGCCAGCGCGCCTGCTCCTGCGCCGTGCGCCGCACCACGCCGAAGAACCACGTCGTGAACGACGACCGCCCCTCGAACCGCGCCTTCCCGTCCAGCACCTTGCAGTACGCGGTGTGCAGCACGTCCTCGGCCTCCCCCTGATCGCCCTGGCAGCACCGCACCGCCCAGGCAAAGGCCTGCCGGTGCGACTGGGCCAGCGCGTCTCGCAGATCGATCGAAGTCAGGGGAGCGCTCCGCGCAGGTGACGAACGAGGGTTCGATAGTGGGTGGATCGGCGGCGCCGTCCATAGGACAGCGCTGCAGGACAGCGCTGCAGGACAGCGCTGCAGGACAGCGCTGCAGGACAGCGCTGCAGCTGCCGAACGAGAGGTCCGCGCCGGACGGGACGCAAGGCGCGCGTCGTGCGCCGGCCACCGCCGGCGACCGAGGGGCGGGACCACCCAAGGGGAACGGCCGTGCCCGGCATGGCCTCGTCCTTCTCCCGGCCCTCCCCAGCGCCCCCCGCCGTGGCCCACACGCCACGGTGTTGCTCCCCCCCGACCCAGCCCCCAAGTTGGCGCCACCTCTCGCCCCGGCGTGCATGAGTCACTCCCCCGACGACCTCGACCTCCTGCGCGAACTGCGCAACGACGGCAAGCTCATCCCCTTCGTCGGCTCCGGACTCTCGCGCCCGCTCGGCCTCCCCAGCTGGTCCGAACTCATCGACCTCGTCGCCGAGCAGCTCGAGTACGACCCCGCCGTCTTCAAGGTCAACGGCAACGAGTTGCAGCTGGCCGAGTACTACGTGGCCGCCAAGGGGAGCATCGGCCCCCTGCGCAGCGTCATGGACAAGGCGTTCAATCCTCGCGACGAGGACATCGCCAGGTCGCGCGCCCACATCGCGCTGGTCGACATGCACCTCCCGCTCATCTACACGACCAACTACGACGAGATCATCGAGCGCGCCTTCGAGCTCCGGGGACAGCCCTGCCACGCCATTGCCAACATCGACGACATCGTGCGCGCCCCGCGCAACGTGACCCAGGTCGTCAAGTTCCACGGCACCTTCAGCGACGACGCCTCGCTCGTCCTCACCGAGTCGTCCTACTTCGAACGGTTGGAGTTCGAGTCGCCGCTCGACATCAAGCTGCGCGCCGACACCCTCGGCCACTCGCTCCTCTTCGTCGGCTACTCGCTCAACGACGTCAACATCCGTTACCTGCTGTACAAGCTCCACAAGCTGCGCCAGGCGGTGAAGCGCACCGGGCGCATCATGCCCTCGGCCTTCCTCACCACCTTCGGCACCGGCGAGATCCAGCGCACCCTGCTCGCGCAGTGGGGCGTCTCCATCATCGAGCTGGACCCGGTCGACAAGTCGCGCAGCGTCGACGAGTTCCTGGAGGCCCTCGTATGAAGCTCTACTTCGTGACCTCGAGCGAGAACAAGATCGACGAGGTGGCGGCCTACTTCGCCGGCAAGGGCGAGGCCGACAATGCACGCCTCACCTTCTGCCCCGTGCGCCACGACGTGCAGGAGATCATGCACCCCGAACTGGAGGCGGTCGTCCGCTCCAAGGCGCTCGAGGCCTACAAGTACCTCCGCCAGCCGTGCGTCGTCGAGCATGGGGGGCTCTTCTTCGAGGGGCTGCGCGAGCTCCCCGGGCCGTTAGGCAAGATCATCTGGAACGCGGTCGGCGAACGCATGTGCGCCTTCCTGCGCGAGGGCGACTCGCGGCAAGCCGTCGCCCGCGCCATCCTCGGCTACTGCGACGGCAAGCAGATCACCCTCTATCGCGGCGAGACCAGGGGCGAAGTGGCCCGCGTGGCGCGCGGCGACTACAACCGCCACAACTGGGACCCGATCTTCATCCCCGAAGGGAGCGACATGACCTACGGCGAGATGGGGGCCGAAGGAAAGCAGCTGACGTCGCCCATGCTGCGCGCCTGGGAGTCGTTCCTCACCACCGAGTTCCCCACCGGCGCCACCGCCACCTGGAAACGCGCATGACCGCCATCCGCCGCACCGCCCTGCTCGCCTGCGTCATCACGTTAGGCATCGCCGGCGCACGCCCGGCCGCCGCCCAGTCGGCCGCCGCACAGTCGTCGGCCGACAGCGCCGATGCCCGCGCGATCCGCGCCCAGCGCGAACGCTCAAACGCCGCCATCGCCCGGCACGACACCGCGGGCGTCGCCGCCATCTTCGCCCCGCACGTCGCCGTCCTGACCTCCAACTCGGTCTCCATGGTCGGGCGCGACGTCAACGCCGAGCGCTTCGCCGACCAGTTCCGCACCCGCCCCGACGTGGTCTACCGCCGCACCCCGAGCGAGGTGAAGGTCTTCGCCCGTGGCGCATGGCCAGCGAACAGGGACGCTGGGCCGGCTCCTGGACCGACGTCGACGGCAAGGTGTCGGTGGGCGGCCTCTACTTCGCCAAGTGGCGACAGATCGCCGGAACCTGGCTGGTCGAAAGCGAGACCTTCGTCCCCGAGTACTGCGAGGGTGGGAAGTACTGCCGAACGATCCCGTAGGGGGGAGCCCCTGTGGCACCCGAGCGGCACCCGCGCCCAGCCCCCCGCCCGTTCGGCCAGCCCTCCCCTCCTCCCGAGGCCAGCAAAAGCACGCAATCCCGCCCTCACAGGCGGGATTTTGCGTTGGCACGGCACTCGCCCCCTGTGCCAGGCGTTCGTAGGTCAGTTGACCTAAATCTCCCTCGGTTCTCGCAGGTATGTTGAAGCACATAGAACGTCAGGCCCGGCGTGCCCTCGCGCTCCCGACCGCGCCGCAGAGCGCGCGGCCCAGCGCGACCGCCGAGCACCCCATGCAAACTCCCGCGACCTCCGCACCCGATACGGAGCCCAGCGTGCAGAAGCCCAGAGTCGTCATCATCGGCGGTGGATTCGCCGGCATCGCCGCCGCCCGCGCCCTCAAGGGGAACGAGGTGGACGTGGTCGTCATCGACCGCACGAACCACCACCTCTTCCAGCCCCTGCTCTACCAGGTGGCCACCGCCACGTTGGCCCCGTCCGACATCGCCGTCCCCATCCGCTGGATCCTGCGCAAGTACGACAACGTGCGCGTCCTGATGGGTGAGGTGACCGGGATCGACATCGAGGCACGTCGCGTGACGCTCGACCACGGAACGCGCGCCGAATCGTACGACTACCTGGTCGTCGCTGCCGGCGCGCGCCACGCCTATTTCGGCCACGACGAGTGGGAGGCCAAGGCCCCCGGGCTCAAGTCGCTCGACGACGCCCTGGAGATTCGCCACCGCTTCCTGCAGGCCTTCGAGCAGGCCGAGAAGTGCGAGGACCCCGCCGAGCGTGAGGCGCTGCAGACGATCGTCATCATCGGCGGTGGCCCCACCGGGGTCGAACTCGCCGGGCTCATGGCGACGATCGCCCGCGACGTCATGCACGACGACTTCCGGTGCATCGACACGCGGCAGACGCGCGTGATCCTGCTCGAAGGGGGGAGCCGCATCCTCCCCGCCTTCCCCGAGAATCTCTCGGCCGAGGCGTTGCACGACGTGGCCGAGCTGGGGGTCGACATCCGCCTCAACTCGATCGTGACCCGCATCGAGGACGGCGCGGTGTATGTGGGCGAGGAGCGCATCGCGACGCGCTCCGTCTTCTGGGCCGCCGGCAACGCCGCCTCGCCGTTAGGCAGGCTGCTCGGGGCCCCGCTCGACAAGGTGGGGCGCGTCGAGGTCGAACCCGACCTCTCCATCCCGGGCCACCCCGAGGTCTTCGTCACCGGCGACCTCGCCGCCTTCACGCGCCCCGACGGCCGCCTCGTCCCGGGCGTTGCACCTGCGGCCAACCAGATGGGGGGCTTCGCGGCGAAGAACATCCTCCGTTCCGTGCGCCACCAGGCGCGGGCGCCGTTCCGCTACTTCAACAAGGGCGACCTGGCCACCATCGGCCGCCACCGCGCGGTCGCCGACTTCGGCGCCATCGACTTCACCGGCGTCCCGGCGTGGCTGCTCTGGCTCTTCGTCCACATCATGTACCTCGTCGGCTTCCGCAACCGCGTGACGGTGCTGATCCAGTGGGCGTGGGCGTACTTCGCCTACCAGCGCGGCTCGCGCCTCATCACCGGCGGTGCCTTCCGCGGCAGGCGCGGGGCAGGGGGGGAGAAGGAGCGGTCGGTGAAGGCCGCGTAGCGGGCGGAGTCCTGGTGTAACTTGATCGCTCGTCGCTCCACCTCGATCCTGCGCCCTGCCCATGGCCAAGCTCTCGCCCTACCGCGCCCTCTCCCCCGAGAAGCGCCTCGCACTCGTCACCCACAAGATCGCCTCGAGTCGTGAGGCACGGGCGCTGTATGTCCAGCGCCTGATCGCGCGCAAGGCCGGGGGCTTCCGCGCCGTCACGATCCAGTCGTGGCCCGTGGAGCAGTTGGCGCGCGAAGTCGTGCGCTCGCGCGCCGAGTCGGGCGAGGACGAGCTCGACCTGTTGCACCTGCTGTACGTGCAGCTCGAGCCGGCCATCCAGATCACCTTCCTCGATGCCGCCGGCGTCGCGCACGAGAACGGGAACATCGCCGACGAACTCGAGGTGCCGTACAGCGACGCCGCAGGGGTCGAACGCGGCGTGGCCGCGGTGCGCGCGACGCACGGCGACGACGGGCTCCACTACCTGCGCACCCTGGCGCGTTACAGCCGCCCGGCCTGGCCGGGGATCGAGACGCTGGTCGACGAGGGGTAGTCGGGAGGCGGGGGACGGGAGACGGGAGACGGGAGTGCATCGCGGCGCCGATTGGCGCCGCGATGCGTTACGGAGGGTGTTTGCGGTGGTTTCCTCCGTGCTGCACTTTGGCCGGCAGCGTTCCTTCCAGCATCTCTCCGACTCGCCGCCGTCTCCATGCGTACTCGTGCCATCGCCCTCGTCACCGCGCTGCTCCTCCCTGGCGCCGTGTCGGCCCAGTGGACCAACCGCTACCCGAAGAACGCGGGCTACGGCCACCAGGTCTACCTCGAGGGCTACGAACTCCCCATCATGGCCGCCGGCGCGCTCGACTTCGCCGAGTCGCCGAGTGGGGAGAAGGTGCTGGCGTCGCGCGGATGGCTCTGGCGCCTCGACGCCGCGAGCGGTCGCGCCACGCGCCTGACGAGTGGCGCCGGCGTCGATTCGCGCCCTGCGTGGTCCCCCGATGGCCGGTCGCTCGTCTTCGTGCGCGACGACTCGCGCACCCTGGCGGTGATCCTGCGCGACATGACGAGCGGTCGCGAGACAGAAGTCGACAAGGGGATGGCGATGGACCCCGTCTTCACCTCCGACGGGGCCGCCATCATCTACACCAATCTCACCGCGGGCGGCGACCTCGATCTCTATCGCTACGACATCGCCAGTGCGGCCAGGACGCGCCTGACGACGGACGGTGGCATCGAGCTGCGCCCACAGGTTGCCCCTGACGGCAAGCGCCTCGTCTACACCGCCAAGACGCGTGGTGGCGACCTGGTGCGGCTGCGCACGCTGGGTGACGGCAAGGAGAGCGTGCTGCTCAGCGGGAACATCGTCTCGCAGGCGCGCCCAGCGCTCTCCCCCGACGGGACACTCCTCGCCTACAACTGGCCCTCCACCGACGGATGGGAGTTGCGCCTGCTCTCCACCGAGCGCCCCGGAGTCTCCATCCTCCTCGTCGCGCGCCCCGGTAGCCGCCCCATCGCCCCCGCGTGGAGCGCCGACGGCCGATGGATCTACTACTCCGAGGGCGACGCGCGGCAGGTCCCGCAGCTGTATCGCGTCCCCGCCATCGGCGGGCGTCCCGAGCCGGTCGCCGTGCGCGCCTGGGACTTCGGCGCCCCGATGGGGAAGCTCGTGATCGAGACGCGCTGCCCGGGGTGCGATGCCAATCCCGCCAGCCGCAATGCCGCCCGCCTCGCCGTCACCGACGGCGCCGGCCACCCCCTCATCCCCAACGAGGGGATGTCGCGCTTCGACGGGCAGAACGGGCGCGTCTTCTTCTACACCCCGGGGACGATCACCCTCGACGTCCCCGCTGGCCCGGTCAGCGTGCGCGCCGTGAAGGGGCTCGCATCGCGCGAAGCCGCGACCACCGTCACCGTGCGGGCCGGCGAGGTGGCCACCGCGACGCTCGAACTCACCCCGCTCTGGAACGCCCGCGCCGCCGGCTACTACTCGGCCGACCACCACTTCCACCTCAACTACGGCGGGCAGCTCGCGCTGCAACCCGGCGACCTCCTCCCGCTCATGGCCGGCGAGGACCTCGACGTGGCCACGCCGATGATCGCCAACCTGCACAACCGTTACGAGGACCAGCCGCTCTTTGACTGGCGATCGTTAGGTAGCACGCCGCTCATCCACTGGGCCCAGGAGGTCCGCTCCCACTTCCTCGGCCACGTCGGCCTGCTCGGCACCACCCAGCTGTTCTGGCCGTGGACCTGGGGGCCGGGTTACGAGGTCTACGGGCGCGACGACCGCACCAACGCCGAGCCCATCGCGTTCGGGCGCGCGCAGGGCGGGGCGGGGTACTACGTCCACCCCGTCAGCGGCACGCGCAACCCGTTCAGCGAGAGCGGGATGAACGGCCTCCCCGTCGAACTCGTCGCCGACGGCGTCCACGGCAACATCGACCTCCTCGAGATCGTCTGCCTCTGGAGCAATTCCATCGGGACCACGGAGCTGTGGTATCGCCTGCTCAACGCCGGCTTCCCCGTGGCGCCGAGTGGCGGGACCGATGTGATGACCGACTTCCATCGCACGATGGCCATCGGCACCACGCGCGTGTACGTGCGCCCCGACGTCCCCTTCAACTGGACCAGCTACTTCGCCGCCCTCAAGGCCGGGCGCTCGTTCGTCACCAACGGCCCCATGGTGCAGCTGACGGTCGATGGCATGCACCCCGGCGACGTGGTGGCGGGCGGTCGCGAACTCCCCTTCACGCTCAGCGTCGCCTCGGCCGTCCCGGTCGATAGCGTGGCGATCGTGGTGAACGGGAAGACCGTGTGGAGCGGTGCGGCCCCCGATGCGTCGGGGAAGGCACGCTACACGGGCAAGGTGCGCCTCCCTGCCGGTGGCTGGGTTGCCGCGCGCGTCGTGGGCCCCAACACCGCGGCCTGGCCGGCGATGGCCGAGTACACCTTTGCCCACACGGCGCCGCTGTGGATCGGGAAGAAGGGGAGCACTGAACCCATAGCCCGCAGGGGCGCCGCCGCCGACCTGCTGCGCGCGTTAGGGGTGAACGAGACGCGCCTCGTGGCCGGCTACTCGGGGGCCGAGATCCCCAGGCTCAAGGCGTACTTCGCCGAGGCACGGGCCACGCTGGAAGCGCTGGCGCGCTAGTCGCGCCAGCAGGGCACGGACGGCGCGCTCGTCGCGTCACCCCAGCGACAGGCGCTCCATGTCGGCCCGGGAAAAGACGCGCGTCTCCTCGTAGAACTCGACCACCCCCGACTCCAGGTCGTGCATGGCGCCGATCACCCCGATCTGCTCCTCCTCGATCATCTTCTCGAGGATGTAGGAGCGGTCGACGATGGAGCGGACCGAGCGCACTACGTTGATGTGCGCGACGTTCTCCACGAAGGCCTTGTTCTTCGAGTTGCGCTGGTCGATGTCCTTCACCGTGCGCTCCTGGTACACCGCCGGCTGCAACTTGGCGAGGAGCTCGGTGAGGTTCCCCATCTCCACGTGGTCGCACGCCCCCTTCACCGCGCCGCAGCTGGTGTGCCCCAGCACCACGATCAACTTGCTCCCCGACACCTTGCAGGCGAACTCCATGCTGCCGAGGATGTCGGTGTTGACGATGTTGCCGGCGATGCGGACCGAGAAGATGTCGCCCAACCCCTGGTCGAAGATCAGCTCCGCCGACGTGCGGCTGTCGATGCAGGAGAGGATCGTGGCAAAGGGCCACTGACCGTCGCGGGTGAGGTTGGCCTGCTGCAGCAGGTCGCGGTTGGCCTTCAGGTTGTTGACGAAGCGCTGGTTTCCCTCGCGCAGGAACTCGAGGGCCATCTGCGGCGTCGTGCCGGCCTGGGTCTGCTGGGTATGGACCTTCATGTCGTCGGACGGCCTGGTTCTCGAGGAGGGGGGCGGACTCCCGAATTGTAATGCGTCCGCCTGTGGAGGGGCGGTGCCTCACACCCCGCCACGGCGGCTGCTGCACTCCTTCCCCCAGAACCGCCCCATTCGCCTTCCCGTTCCCACCCGTCGCCGGGCCCCCCTCGCCTCGGCGACGGTCACGTCGGCGGCATGCGCGCCGGCGACGCGTCGTCCGGCTACATCGGCTCGAAGCGCGCCTGGAAGAAGCGCAGGTACTTCGGCTCGTAGACCATCCGCAGCCCCCGCGCCTTCTCCCGCGCATCGAAGATCGTCTTCACGCTCTCGGCCACCACGTCCATGTGCGCCTGGGTATACACCCGGCGCGGGATCGTCAGGCGCGTGAGTTCCAGCTTGGGATAGTGGTGGTCCCCCGTCTTCGGGTCGCGCCCGGCGCTGGCAATCCCGCGCTCCATCGAACGGATCCCCGAGTCGAGATACAGCTCGGCCGCCAGCACCTGTGCCGGGAACTCCACCTGCTTCAGGTGCGGATAGAAGCGGCGGGCGTCGAGGAAGACCGCGTGCCCCCCCACCGGCTGCACGATGGGGATCTCCCAGTCGGTGAGCAGCTCGCCGAGGTAACGCACCTGCCCGATGCGCGAGCGCATGTAGTCGTCCTGCACGCTCTCCTCGATCCCGATCGCCATCGCTTCCATGTCGCGCCCCGCGAGGCCGCCGTAGGTGTGCAGCCCCTCGTACAGCACCACCAGGTTGCGCAGCTCCTCGAACAGGCCGAAGTCGTTCACCGCCAGCCACCCGCCGATGTTGACCAGCGAGTCCTTCTTCGCGCTCATCCACGCCCCGTCGGTGTAGCCGCAGAACTCGCGCAGGATCGCCGCCACGCTCTTGTTCGCGTAGCCCTCCTCGCGCTCCTGGATGAAGAAGGCGTTCTCGACCATGCGTGTGGCGTCGAGGAAGAGCCTGATCCCGTGCTGGTCGCACAGCGCGCGCAGCGCCTTGATGTTGGCCATGCTCACCGGCTGCCCGCCGGCCATGTTCACCGTGCCGGCAACCGAGATGTAGGCAATGTTGCCCGCCCCCTCGCGCGCGATGACGGTGGCCACCTTCTCCAGGTCGACGTTCCCCTTGAACGGGTGCAGCGACGACGGGTCGTGCGCCTCGTCGATGATCACGTCGGTGAAGATCCCGCCGGCCAGCTCCTGGTGCGCCCGCGTGGTCGTGAAGTACATGTTGCCCGGCACCCACTGCCCCGGCTTGATCGCCACCTTGCTGATCAGGTGCTCGGCGCCGCGCCCCTGGTGGGTGGGTACGATGTACTGATAGCCATAGAACCGCTGGATCGCCGCTTCGAGATGGTAGTAGTTGCGGCTGCCGGCGTAGGCCTCGTCGCCCATCATCATCCCCGCCCACTGGCGGTCCGACATCGCGCTCGTCCCGCTGTCGGTGAGGAGGTCGATGTAGACGTCGTCGCTCTTGAGCAGGAAGGTGTTGTAGCCAGCAGCGGCCAGTGCCTGCGTGCGCTGCGCCTGCGACGTCATCGTCAGCGGCTCCACCATCTTGATCTTCCACGGTTCGGCCCAGGAGCGGCGGCCGAACTGCTGGCCCATGGTACGCGGAGTCGGGTGGTCTGGAGGTGTCATGGCGGGAAGTCGGTGGGACCGGGCGGAGAGGAGGAGGACGGGCAACCAAAAGGGCGCCGGCGCCTAACGCGCCCGCGCCCCCACAAGATCGGCGAAAACCTGTTGCGCTCTGTCAGCTATTGCCTCACGCGTCGTCCGCACACCGGTCGAGAAGGTCAGACCAGTGCACTCGCGCACCCAGACTAAACGCTCCTAGCGCATGAAGAGGAGCGAGACCGCCACCAGCGCCACCACCACGGCGGCGATCGCCACCCAGAGCGTCGACGTCGAGGGGGCCGGGGTGGGCGAGGAGGCAGGGGGCGAGGGCTCCACCGGGAGCTGCACCGTCGCCCCCTTCCCCGGCGTCGCCGGCGCCACCGGGGTATTCGCCCGCGCCGAGCGCTCCAGGATCGCCTTGGCGTCCTCGGTCCCCATCTGCTGCCACATGCGCTCGCGCGACGCCGCCTTGCGCGCCGCGATCAGCTCGTCGATGAAGGCCGTCGCCGTCTCGAACCGATCCTCCGGCGCCTTGGCCATCGCCCGGGCCAGGACCACGTCCAGCGTCGACGCCACCTCGGCGCGCAACGCGTGCACGCTGGGCACCGCCTCCGTGAAGTGCGCCGCCACCACCAGGCGCGTCGACTTCCCCACGAACGGCGGGCGCCCGGCCAGCATCTCGAACAGGACGCACCCTAACGAGTAGATGTCCGAGCGCCCGTCCACCTGGCCGGCGCTCGCCTGCTCGGGGCTCATGTACGCCACCGTCCCCACCGCGATCCCCGCGCGGGTGAGCGAGTTCCCCTTGGAACTCGAGTTCACCATCTTCGCGATCCCGAAGTCGGCCACCACCGACGTCCCCGCCGTGAGCAGGATGTTCTCCGGCTTGATGTCGCGGTGCACCACGTTGCGCTTGTGCGCGTAGTCCAGCGCCACCGCCACGTCGCGGGCAATCTGGATCGCTTCGTCCACGGGGAGCGTCCCTTCGCGCGCGAGGCGATCGCGCAGCGACTCTCCTTCCACCGCCGGCATCACGTAGTACAGCAGCTCCTCGGCCTCACCCGAGTCGAGCAACGGGACGATGTGCGGGTGGTTGAGCGTGGCGACGAAGGCGATCTCGCGCACGAAGCGCTCGTGCCCCATCGCTTCGGCCACCTCGGGACGAAAGACCTTCACCGCCACGCGGCGCTGGTACTTGAGGTCCTTCGCCAGGTAGACGGTCGCCGTCCCCCCGGTCCCCAGCTCGCGCTCGACCTCGTAGCGACTCCCCAGCGCCTCGGCGAAACGTTCGATGCGGCTCGTCATGACTCAGCGACGCACCGAGGTCGATTCCAGCAGCGCCTCGCGCACCGCGCGCGCCTTCCCCGCGCGCTCGAGCGCCGCCCACATCCGCGCGACCGTGTCGGCATCCACCAGCCCGGCCGGCGACCCGGCGGCGGGCCCCGACAGCTGCTCCGCCGCCCGGAAGGCATCCACCGCGGCAACTGCTTCGGTCGTGTAGGTGTTGGCGTCGGCGTCACGGGTGAGCGTCGGTTCGCCCGCGCGGTAGTGCCCCAGCGCGTGCAGCATCACCTTGAGCTGCCAGACGTCGTTCCCGCCGAACTGCTGCAGCGTGCGGTAGCCCAGCGTCTGCGAGATCCCGTCATAGATGCGCCGCATCTCGGCCACCGGCTCCGGGTGCTCGCAGACGGAGATGTTGGCCGTCTGCCCGTCGGCGCGGCGCGAGCGCCCGGGGCGCGCGTCGGCGACGATGACCGCGGCCGACTGCTGGCGCCCCTTCCGCGCGTCGCCCCCCTTGGCGTGTCCGGCGGCGATCGCCTCGATCAGGCGGTCGGCCAGGTGCCGTGCGCTCCCTTCGCTCGCCTCGAATGCCCGCGCCACCGCCTCCACGACCTCCGGCCCCACGAGCAGGTTCCCCTGCGTCACGTAGTTAGGGCCCGCGCGATGGCCGGCCCACGAGGAGGTCTTGCTCCCGGTGTGCTGCGCGCTGCGTCCGTCGCGGGCAATCACCCCCACCTGACGGCTCGTGCTCCCCGTGTCGGCCGCCAGGAGACGGGTGAGCGCCTCCTGCGGCGAGGCTCCCTTGCCCAGGGCGTCGAGCAGCTCGGCGCCGTACTCGGTGCGGGTGTTGGCCTGCGTGGCCACCGCGCCCACGCCGGCGCGCACCCACGGGACCCCATTTCCCACGCAGGCCACGCGCGTCGTCACGGCGACCCCCAATTCCCCGGTGCGCGGATCGACCGCGGCGATGGAAAACGTGTGGAAGACCAGCGAGTCGCGCCACTCGGCGGGGAGCTGGGCTCGGGCGGTGGACGGCGCGCACACCGCGACCGCTGCCCCCCAAGCCGCTCCCCGCATCCACCGCATCGTGCGCGCTCCCTGCATGGCCTTCCGTCCCGTGGTCGTGGAGGGTGTGGATCACCGGCGCCGAGCCCTCCATCCCTCGGCACCTGCCTAACGTACATCGTCGCGCCTGCCGGCGCCGCTCACTCGTCGTCTTCCCCGTTCCAGCCGCGCGGGCGCACGTCGGTCCCCAACCCCCCCATGATCGCCACTCCAGTGATCCGCACAACCGGGGAGTCCGGACGCGCGACCCCGGGATTGTCGTCGAACCCCCCCATGATGGCGATTCCTTCGGTCTCCAGCCGCACGCCGGGGGGGACGCGCACGTGCACCCCGCCCATGATGGCGAGGACCTTGATCTCTGTCACGGGGGAAGTAAAGACCGCGTCGCGCAGGTCGATCTCCATCCCCCCCATGATGGCCCAGAGCTGCATGCGGTCGGGGACGATCCACCGTCCCTTGCGCGAGACCCCTCCCATGATCGCCACCAGCGTCCGCCCCCCCACCGAGACCCCAGCCTCCGGGCGTACGCTCGACGAGCGGTTGGGATCGAGCGACGGCAGGTCGCTGGTGATCGCCGTCAGCTCGTACCACTGCGTGGCCCGCAGCGCCGCCTGCACGCGGAACTCGTACTCCTCGATGGTGAGGTGGTCGAGCGCGTAGTGGTCCCCGAGCCGGTGCACCACCTCATCGCGCTCCCGATCGCCGACGTACGCCGGTATCGCGCGAGGATCCAAAGGGGCTGGCGAACGAGAGTCCATGCGTGCCTCGTCACATCGGGGATGTGCCACGTCGAACGAACGACTGATGCCGTCGCGACCGACGGCTGACCGACTATCGCGCATGGTCTTCGCTGGTCGGCGAGGACCTCGCGTGAAAAGCCGGACACGGGGGTTCACGGGGGATACACGGGGGTTCACGGAGGGGACTCATCGCACGCGATCGACGGCGTGCCGTCCTCAGTCCCCCGTGAACCTCCGTGTATCCCCCGTGAACCTCCGTGACTTGCTTGTGCTAACCGGAGGCCGAAACCCGCGACCTGCTTGTGCGAACCGGAGGCCGAAGCCCGTGACCGCAGACGGTCTTACGCCGCCGCCGCTGCCCGAGGTTTCACGTACTGGTCCAGCCCCAGCCCCAGGAAGATCGTGAGGAAGACCGCTACCGCCGACGTATAGAACGGAATCCCCACGCCCAGCCGGTCGAAGGCGAAGCCGGCCCACAGCGGAACGGCAATGCGCGCCACCCCGCCAAAGGTCTGCTGCAGCCCCATGTACAGCCCGCGCTCCGACTGGTTGATCACCCGCGAGAGCAGCGCCGTGACGCACGGGAAGGTGAAGGCCGTCCCCAGCGGGATGAGCGCCACCGCGATGGCCAGGAAGACGATGTTGGACGACAGCGGCATCCCCAGGATGCCTAACGCCAGCAGCGTCACCCCCCAGCGCGACAGCCGCGCTTCGCCCAGCCGGTCCACCGCGCGCCCCAGCAGCAGCACCCGCGTGAAGACCGAGATGGCGCCGACGTACATGAAGAAGTAGCCGATGTTCCCCTCGTCCACCTGGAAGCGCGCCGCCAGGAACAACGGGAGCATCGCCGTCACCCCCTGGAACGAGCCCATGGCGATCGCGTAGATCCAGATCAGCCGCGACGCCGGTTCGCCGGAGTGCGAGAGCACCCGCCAGACCGCCTCGCCCGACGTCTTGCGCTTGGGGGCCCCCGCCGGGTGCTCGTGCACCTCGCGCGACTCCTTCAGGTAGTGGTGCACGAACCACATGTTCACCAGGCACAGCACCGCCGCCACGATCCCCGGCGCCGCGCGCCCCAGCGCCCAGGTCGACTCCCCCGGCACCAGGTCGGCCTTCCCTAACGAGATCGCCGCCGAGCCGAGTACCGGGCCTAACGCGACTCCAAGGTTGGTGGCCGCCGAGAGCCAGCCGAGCGAGCGGGCGCGATCCTCGGGGCCCACCGCGTCGGCCACGTAGGCCTGGATCACTCCCACCGTCCCGCCCCCCGCCCCCTGCAGGATGCGCGACAGAAAGAGGACCAGCAACGACGTGGCGAAGCCGAAGACCAGGTAGGCGAGCGCCGAGGCGCCTAACGCGATGAGCAGGGCGGGGCGCCGCCCGTGCTTGTCGCTGAAGCGCCCCCACGCCGGCGCGCTCAACAGCTGCGCCACCGTGAACGACGCCACCAAGACGGCCTGGATCATCCCGATCCCCAGGTGCACCGGCCCGAGCTGCAGCCCGTTCGCCGCCAGCTCCTTGGCATAGAACGGGATGATCGGGATGATCATCAACAGCCCGATCATGTCGATGAAGGCCGTCGCCATCAGGGCGAACAGCTTGGGCGGGATCTTCCTCACTTCCTGCGCGAGGATGAAGAGGAGGCCGGCCGCGATGGCCCCCCCCACGATGCGCACCGCCGGGTGCTGCAGCGACTGCCCGATCTCGAGTTGGACCAAGCGCTACTCGCTCACCTTGCCCAGCGCGGACGGCGGCGTTGCCCGCCCGACCACGCCGGCCACGGCCACGATGGTGAGGATGTAGGGGATCATTTCCACGAATTGCGATGGGATCAACTGGAGCCCCTGCAACTGGATCTGCAGCGTCTCGGCGGCCGCGAACAACAGGCAGGCCACCGCGACCCGCTTGGGCTCCCACTTGCCGAAGATAACCGCCGCGAGGGCAATGAAGCCGCGCCCCGCCGTCATGGAGTCGGTGAACTGGTGCTGTTCCAGCGCCAGGTATGCCCCCCCCATCGACGCCAGCGCTCCGGCCCCGAGCACCGCAATCCACCGCACCCGGTTCACCCCCACGCCGAGCGAGGCTGCCGCCTCCGGCTTTTCTCCCACCGCCCGCAGGCGAAGCCCGAAGGGAGTCCGATAGAGCAGCCACCAGACGAAGACCAGCGAGAGCACGCCCAGCGGCACCAACGGGTTGGCGAGCGAGGCGAGCACGCCCGTCCCCTGTCCCCCCGGTCCCGTCTGGACGAAATCGAAGCCCGCCACGCGCGGCGAGTTCGACGACGAATCGAAGGCCAGCCGCAGGAAGAACCGTGTGATCCCCACCGCCAGCAGGTTGATCGCGATCCCCACCACCACCTGGTCGGCGCGATAGCGAATGCAGGCCACCGCGTGCAGCAGCGCGGCCAGCACCCCGCCCGCCACGCCGCACAGCAGCCCCACCCACGGCGACCCCGTGTAGTGCGTCCCGATCACCGCCGTGAAGGCGCCCGTGAGCATCCACCCCTCGAGCGTGAGGGCGATGACCCCCGACCGCTCCGACAGCACCCCTCCCGCTGCTGCAAACAGGTAGGGGATGGCGATGCGCAGCGTCTGCACCAGGAAGGCGAGCACGATCACTTGCCACCTCCCCGCACGCTCTTGAGCAGGCGCTGCACCTCAGGGACCGACGTCGCCACCGCGATGATGACCACCGCCGTCAGCACGTCGACCATCTGCTTGGGGACCACCGCGTTCACCGCCAGCCCGCCCTGCGACAGCGTGGCAAAGAGCAGCGCCGCGATCACCACCCCGAAGGGATGGTTGCGCCCCACCAGCGCCACCGCGATCCCCAGGAAGCCAGCGCCGGCCGCGAATCCTTCTTCGTAGTACTGCTTGTACCCGAGCACGTAGTTGGTCCCGCCCAGCCCCGCCATCGCCCCCGCCAGCAGCATCGCCCGCAGCCAGACGCGCCCCACCTTCACCCCGCCATACTCGGCGGCCTCCGGCTGCAGCCCCACCGCGCGCAGGTCGTACCCCGCGCGCGTGCGGAACAGGTACCACGCCGCATACCCGGCCGCCGCCAGCGCGACAATGAGGACGAAATTCGCCGCCGACCCGGCAAAGGCATCGACCACGCTCGACAGCCGCGGCACCGCCCCCGCGTGGATCTCCGGCGTGTGCAGCGATTCGGCAACGTTCAGTTTGGTCGCGATCAGCCAGTTGAGCAGGGCGAGGGTGATGAAGTTCACCATGATCGTGACGATCACCTCGCTCGCCCCGAACCGCGCCTTGAGCACGCCCGGGACCGACGCCACGCTGGCCCCGCCGATCGCCGCACCCGCCAGGCACAACGGAACCGCGAGCACCGCCGGCGTCCCCGCCGGCAGCAGCAACCCCACCACCGCCGCGCAGAACCCGCCCATCGCGAGCTGCCCCTCGGCCCCGATGTTGAACAGCCCGGCCCGCAGTGCGAGCGCCACCGACAGCCCCGTGAAGGTGAGCGTGGTGGCCTTGTAGATCACCTGCCCCAGCCCGTACGCGTTCCCCCACGTCCCTTCTATAAGAAGGACGAAGACATCCGCCGGCGACTGCCCGAAGGAGAGGATGAGGATGTCGCCCACCACCGCGGCGATGAGCAGCGCCGTGAACGGCGGCAGCAGTGCCGAGATGAGGCGGGAGACGGACGCGGGGAGCCTGGAGGTGCGATCGGCTCCGGGGCGGGGAATCGACTCGTTGAGTTGACTCATCGAGCGCCTCCTGCCCTGTGCTCGCCTGTTCGCGTCGCCCCCGTCATGTACTCGCCCACCAGCTCCGGCGTCGCCTCGGCCCGCGACAGCGTGGCGACGATCTTCCCTTCGTACATCACCGCCACCCGATCCGCGAGCGACAGTACTTCTATGAGGTCCGCCGAGACCAGCAGCACACCCTTGCCCGACGCGCGGGCCGCGCGCAGCTGCTCGTGGATGAACTCGATCGCCCCCACGTCCACGCCGCGCGTGGGCTGCGAGGCCAGCAGCACCGAGTACTCGCGCCCGCGCATCTCGCGCGCGATGACGATCTTCTGCTGGTTGCCGCCGGAGAGCGAACGCGCCGGGAGCGCGGCCGACGGGGGGCGGATGTCGAACTCGCGGATCTGCCCCTGCGCGTTCGATTGCACCTGCTCCCCCTGCAGCACGCCGGCGCCTGACGAGAAGCGATGCTGCAGCCCGAGGATCAGGTTGTCGCCGATCGAGTAGTCGAGCACCAGCCCGCGCCGGTGCCGGTCCTCGGGAATGTGCGACAGCCCCAGCTCCGCGCGCTCGCGAACCGACAGCTCCCCCACGTCCTTCCCGTCGATCGTGATCGACCCTGACTCCGCCCTGCGCAATCCGGCAATGGCCTCGATCAACTCCGTCTGCCCATTCCCCTCGACGCCGGCAATCCCGAAGATCTCCCCCGCCTTGACCTCGAAGGAGATGTCATCCACCTCGTTAGGCTTGCGGGACGAGGAGACCACAAGCCGCGAAACAGAAAGCGCCGCAGGCGAAAGCGAAGGCGAAGCCGAGCCCGAGCCGAGTCCCGGCGCCGGAATGCCCGTTATCTCGTCTTCTCGTCTTCCCGTCTTCTCGTCTTCCAACACCACAGTCGCGAGTCTCACATCGCGCCCCACCATCATTTTCGCGATCCCCGCCGGCGTGGTCTCCGCCGTAGCTACCTCCCCCACCGTCGCCCCAGCCCGCATAACGGTGATAGAAGACGACGCTTCCATCACCTCATCGAGCTTGTGCGTGATGAGGACCACCGTTCCGCCCTCACTCGTCAGGCGCCTGAGCACCCGCCACAGCTCCGTGATCTCCGGCGGCGACAGCACCGCCGTGGGTTCGTCGAGGATGAGGATCTTGGCGCCGCGGTAGAGCACCTTGAGGATCTCCACCCGCTGCGCCTCGCCCACGCTCAGGTCCGAGACCAGCCGGGCGGGATCGACCTTGAGCCCCGTGCGCTCGCAGAGGTCGCGCACCGCCGACTCGGCGGCCGCGCGGTCCAGCTGCAACCCCTTGGTCAGTTCCTGCCCCAGGACCAGGTTCTCGGCCACCGTGAGCGTGGGGACGAGCATGAAGTGCTGGTGCACCATGCCCACGCCGGCGGCGATTGCTTCGCGCGTCGACCATCCGGTGACGTCCTTCCCGTTCACCTCCACGCGTCCGCCGTCGGGCGGGTACATCCCGGCCAGGATGCGCATGAGCGTGGACTTTCCGGCGCCGTTCTCGCCGACGAGGGCGTGGATTTCGCCGCGCTTGACCGTGAGCGTGGCGTCGCGGTTGGCGCGGACTTCACCGAAGCGCTTCGAGACGCCGATGGCGCGCAGCGCCACTCCCGTCTCCCGTCTCCCGTCTCCCGTCTCCGGGTTCATCGGACGGACTCCGCCCGCCGTGAGTGGGCGGTCGAGTTGGCGGTCGGGAGCGCGTGTCGTGGCATAAGGGCGGGAAAGGTCGTGGGGGGCGTTGGAGGGGGGAAGGGGGGCGCCCGTCCGGGGCTACTCTCCCTTCAGCTCCCGGGCCGTCGCATCCACCCACCGTACCAGCCGTCCCCGACGCTCAGCGTCCACCGGAAGCAGCCGGAGGCGCGCGATCAGCTTGCGCGGCGTGACCATTCGCTCGGCGAGCAGCACTCGCACAAACGCTCGGTCCTTCTCCCTGAATGCGGCCAGCTTCGAGGCGGCCAGGTCATGCCCCTCCAGGCAACGTCCGGTCTTCTGCCGCGTGTTCGCATTCCGCACCTCCACCGTCCGCCCGTCCCAGCCGCGCGTAAGCACCGCTGCTTCGGTGATGGGGACGCCGTGCACGTAGAACCCGTGCAACCGATGGAAGGGCGAGTCCTCCCCGATAGCGTTAAGCGCCTCGACAAGGTCGGAGCGATGCACCGGCGTCATGTCCGCTTCCGCCGACATTCGGAGTGCCGCTGGTGCGTCGGGAAACTGTCCGAGGATCGCCTGCGAGCCGAACACGTACACCGCCTCGTCGTTGGCGATGTCGCAAGCCGCACGAATCGCGTGCTCCAGCTCCGAACGTCTCATCGATGCCGCGTCGACGACCCGCCGTCAGCAACATTGCGCCGTGGGCGACGAGCGGCGGACGCTTCGCTCGTCTCCCCCCTCGCCGCCTCCGCCAACCCCTCCCGCTCCTCCGCCGACAACACCGCCAGAAACGGCATCGTCTGACGCAGCCGCGTTGCCCGCTCTCCCGCATCCACCAGAAATCGCCGCAGGTTCGGCAGCGACCGCGTTCGCAGGATGCGCTCCCACTCGCGCAGCTCGTGCTGTTCTCCCGCCGATGCGAGCGCCAGGCGCGAGGTGACGTACGCGCGCGCCTGCTCGACGAGCGACGGATCCGTCTTCAGGCGTTCCGCGATCGCCCTCGCCACTGCCAGCGCCCGCGCGTCCAACTCCGCGTGCGTCATCCGACGCTCGGCCACGGCGCGCGCCCGGGTTCCGGGGCGCGACTCGCTGCCACGCACGATGGCCAACGGAGGCGCCCCCAGCAGCGGGATCACATTCGCGAGCGATTGCAGCTCTCCCGGTGACGCCGCCGACAGGTCGGCCAACGTGCGCCCGCGCACCTCGAGATTGAGATCCTGTTCCAGGACGACGTCGTCGAGCGCGTCCTGCAGCGCCAGCGCGACGGAGTCGAGGTCGCGCGCCGTCCCCAGGACGCCGATCACCAGCGCGTCCTCGCGTCGATCTCTCCCGTCTACGACCGGGCCTTCCAGCCAGATCGCCGCCGGCGGCGGCACCAGCCCGCGCGTCGCGTTGCGCAGTCGTTCGACGATACGGTCGTAGCGCGCCCGTTCGGCGACAAACAGCGCGTCAATCGCGCTCGCCAGCGGGTGCGCCCGACGGAGCGTCACCGGGCGTCGCGACCCCGCTCCCACGAACTCGACGATCCCCGTCTCCTCCAGCGTCGCCAGCGCCCGCGCCACCCCCGACAGGTGCAGCCCCGTCGCCTCCGCCAGCCGGCTCGGCGACATCGGCGCCGCCGTCGCCGCGAGCGCGCGCAGCAGCCGCACGTTGGCTTCGGTGCCGAGGATGTCGTTGAGTGGCGCGCGGAGCGCGCTCTGGCGGTTGAGGATCGGGCGCATGGGGAAAGTAGACTATAAGCGTGTTTCTCGATTATAGTCGACTTTCTCGCTTATTCGCAACACTCTCGTCCCAGCGAAAGCTGGGACCCATTTGAGCTGCGTTGCACGCTCCCCCCACCAAACCCGCCGCCCCCCTCCCACTACTTGGTAGACGGCACCACGATCTTCCCCTCAATGATCTCCTGCCGCAGCCCCTCCACCCGCGAGCGCACCGAGTCCGGGATGAGCGCCTTGTTGTTGGCGTCATAGATGTAGTTCACCCCTTTCTCGCGCAGCCCGAGCTGGAAGATCCCTCCCTTGAACGTCCCGCTCTTCACCTGCTCGATCGTCTCGAACACCGCCTGGTCCACCCCCTTCACCATCGAGGTGAGGATGAACCCCGGCGCCTCGCTGTACTGATCGGCGTCGACCCCGATCGCCAGCTTCCCGCGCCGCCGCACGGCTTCGAAGACGCCGAGCCCCGTGGAGCCCGAGGCGTGGAAGATCACGTTCACGCCGGACTGGATCTGCGAGAGCGCCAGCTCCTGCCCGCGCCCCGGGTTGCGGAAGGCTTCGGGGGTAACGCCGGCGTACTGGGCGATCACTTCGCAGTCCGGGCAGACCGCCTTGACCCCCGCCTTGTAGCCCATCTCGAACTTGTGGATGAGGGGGAAGTCCATCCCGCCCACGAAGCCGACCTTCTTGGAGTTCCCCACCAGCGCCGCCAGGGCGCCGACCAGGAACGACCCTTCCTCCTCGCGGAACTTGAGCGCCGCGAGATTGGCCGGCGGCTGCACCGGATTGCCGGCCGAGTCGATCGCGACCGCGTAGTCGACCCCCGCGAAGCGCGTGTTCGGGTACTCCTTCGCCAGCTGCGTGAGGTCGTCGGAGAAGATGAAGCCGACGCCGATCACCAGGTCCATCCCCTCGGCGGCCAGCAGGCGCAGGCCGGCTTCGCGGTCCGAGCCTTCCCCCGGTTCAATGAAGCGCACGCGGGCCCCCAGCTCCTTCTGGGCCCGGGCGGCGCCGAGGTAGGCGCCATCATTGAAGGACTTGTCGCCCCGGCCGCCCAGGTCGAAGACGATGCCGACGTCGAGTCCCTCGCCGGTCGGCCGCTCTTCGGCGCCGGAGGGGCGGACGAAGAGGAGGGCGATGTGGGTGGCGAGGAGGGCGGCGAGGACGAGGACGAGCTTTCGCATGAGGGGCGGAAAGGTCGTCGGGGGGGTGGGTGGGGGGGAAGGGGGGGCGAGGCGGGGGTGGAGAGGCGAGGGGCTCGCACGGGCGCCTGCGCCGGACATGCTTGGCGGAACCGGAATACCCGGTGATCCCGGCGGGGGTAACGCACTCTCCCACCACTCGGCCCTAACTGCGAAGGGTCGATGTGTGTTGGGGATGCAACACCGTGGCTTTGCTCGGCGCCGCAGCGTTATCGTGCGAATTCGATGTGACCGCGTCCTTCATCGCCGGCTTGGCTGGCGATCGAGGACTTCTGAATGCGCGTTCGGCTGCTCGACACTCAGCTGCGACTCCCTTACACCCCTCTACCGCTACGGTCGTTAAGTGGCACGCTCCTATCGCGCGTCTATCAATCTCGACTTCACGAAGCAAGATACGGGGGCGTATCAAGCGCTGATCCGTGCACTCATCCAAGCTGGTTGGGTCTATGTCGAGACCAGCGCCCTTTGTCGTCGAGACGGACGACATCGGTAAGGTCTGGCGCGGAGTCGAGCTCGTCGCGAAGGGATCACAGAACGCGGGCGAGCTTTCAGCGTTCACATTCCATATTCAGAGCTCGAAGGATTTCGCCGGAGTGCCGTACAAGGGAGCCGCGACCCGTGCAAATGCTCTCACCGACATTCTGCAGCGACCGTTTCCCGTCCCTAAGTAGCCTGCCCCTGCAGCCGACACGCGCTGCAGCAGACGGCCGATCAGTATTCACGCTTCCAGATGCTTGACTGCTTTATCTGCGGCGCCTCGTCGCTGAGGCGCGGATGTGGAAGCACCTCAACGCTCGTCACGCCATCGCACATCCTCGGCGCGGCTGTCCGCACGAGCGCAGAAGGAGAAGAAGTCCTCCGGCAAGAAGAGGCGTAGCAGAAGCGTGGACCGACTCGGGCGGGGGGCCCGGGCACTGGAAGGCGCAGATGATTCCGTCGAACGTCGACGATGCTCCCGCCTGCGTCGAACCCGCCGTGCTGCCGCTCCCCAAGTGGCCGCATAACCGATCGCCGAGCTACAGTTGGTGGCGGTTCCGCCGTCGCTCGACTTTGCTCTGCGGAAGTGAAGCTCTGAAGTCTCGATCTCTCGCGCATCTTTGCGCACGCACATAAGCGGATGCTCAGGCCCCCAACCGGCACTCGCAAGCCTGTCGGCGAGTGGCCCCGATCCGCGCCGGAGTCGGCGGACGCGCTAGTCTGTGCAACTGTCAGACCCCCACCTTTCGTTGCGCTTACTCGCCTCGCCCGCAACTACCCCGATTGCCCGTCATGAACCACTCCGAAATCGTCAGTTTTCTCTTCGGTGTCGCCAACCTCATTCGCGACACCTTCAAGCGTGGCAAGTATCAGGACGTGATCCTGCCCCTCACCGTGCTGCGGCGACTGGACTGTGTGTTGGCGGACAAGAAGGAGAAGGTGCTCGCCAAGCAGGCCGAGCTTCGCGCCAGGAAGCTCGAGGATCTCGACGCCCAGCTCCGCAGGGCCTCGGGGTTCGCCTTCTACAACACCTCACGCTACGACTTCGACAAGCTGCTGGGTGACGCGCCGCACCTCGCGGCCAACCTGCGCAACTACATCGCCGGCTTCAGCCCCAACATGCGCGAGGTCATCGAGCGCTTCGACTTCGACAACACCATCTCAAAGCTCGATGAGGCAGGACTGCTCTTCCAGGTTCTGGAGCGCTTCAGGTCGGTGGACTTGCACCCCGATCGTGTGGACAACGCGACGATGGGGACGATCTTCGAGGAGCTGCTCCGCAAATTCAACGAAGCGCTGAACGAGAATCCCGGCGAGCACTTCACGCCGCGCGACGTGATTCACCTGATGGTGGACCTGATGCTCGCTGGCGACGAATCACGCATCCGGGGCAAGGGCGTCGTCCGCACGGTGTACGACCCCTGCTGCGGCTCGGGCGGCATGCTGATGATCACCAAGGATCACATCCGCACGGGGATCATCCAGAACGGGCGGCTCGTACAATCGCCTATTAACCCCGACGCCGAGCTGCACCTGTTCGGGCAGGAAGTGAACCCCGAAACGTGGGCGGTCTCCAAGTCGGACCTTTATATGAAGGATCCGACCGGGCGCGACGCCGATCGCATCGCCTACGGCAGTACGCTTTCCAATGACAAGCACGGCGGCGTTGGCTTCGACTACCTGATCGCCAACCCGCCCTACGGCAAGGACTGGAAGGGCGACGCAGACGCGGTGAAGGCCGAGCACGAACGCGGGGCGGTCGGCCGATTTGGCCCGGGGCTGCCGCGCATCAGCGACGGCCAGCTGCTCTTCCTGCTTCACATGCTGGCGCACACGAAGGACGCCGCCGAAGGGGGCTCGCGCATCGCGATCATCATGAACGGCTCACCGCTGTTCACCGGCGATGCGGGGAGCGGGGAGAGCGAGATCCGGCGCTTCATTCTCGAGAATGACCTCCTCGACTCACTTATCGCTCTTCCGGAACAGCTCTTCTACAACACCGGTATCGCGACCTACATCTGGGTGGTGACCAACCGCAAATCACCAGCGCATCGTGGCACGGTCCAGCTTGTGGACGCCTCCGCCTTCTGGGTCCCGATGCGCAAGAGCCTGGGCGACAAGCGGCGCGAGATCCCGATCGACAATGCGCGGGAGATTCTCGCGCTCGTGAAGAACCGACGCGACGGCGAAACACGCCGCGTGGAGAGGGACGGAGCGACGGAGGACGTGGTGGTGAGCCGCGTCTTTCCCACCTCACACTTCGGCTTTCGCAAGATCACGGTCGAGCGGCCACTCAAGCTCAACTTCCAGGCGAGCCCGGAGCGGCTGGCGCGGCTCGAGCAGGAACGAGGCTTTGTGGCGCTCGCCCAGTCGAAGAAGAAGGGGGCGGCGGGCGCGAAGGAGCAGGCCGAAGGTCGCGCGCTTCAGACCGAGCTTCGCGCGATGCTCGCCACGCTCCCCACGAGGCTCGTAAAGGACCGGGACGAGTTCGGGAAGCCCCTTGACGCGGCCGCGAAGAAGTCCGGGGTGAAGCTCGCCGCCCCGGTGCGCAAGGCGATTCTCTCCGCCCTCTCGGAGCGGGACGAGAAGGCCAGCATCTGCCGCGACGCCGACGGGGCGCCTGAGCCCGATCCGGAACTGCGCGACACCGAGAGCGTGTCGCTCGCGGTGGGGAAGGACCCGGTGGATACCGAGGGTGTCCCCGCCAGCGTGCGCGAGTTCTTCGCTCGCGAGGTGCTCCCCCACGTGCCGGACGCGTGGATCGACACCGCCAGACGCGACCACAAGGACGACCTCGTTGGCCTCGTGGGCTACGAAATCAACTTCAACCGGTACTTCTATCGGTATACGCCGCCGCGTCCGCTGGAGGAGATCGAGCAGGACATCCGGGATATCGAGGGCGACATCGTTCGGATTCTGTCGGAGGTTACTGGCAGGTCCGTCGCTTAACGGATGTCGGCAGTTACGCTCAAGTGACGACGTCTGACGAATTCGCAAACGTACGCACTTGCCTGCAACTGCCGACGTTTGCTAACTTCCGCCATGCCGTCTACCCTCACCTTTGAAGATCTCCACCGGGCCGGCGTTGGAGCGTATTTCCGCCCCAGAGACGTTGAGCCGCTCGGAGTCACGTACTACCAGCTCCGTCAGATGGTGACCGACGGCCAGGTCGAGGCGGTGGGGCACGGGCTGTATCGCCTGGCCGAACCCGACCTGACCGAGATGGAAACGATCGCGATGGTGGCCTCGGCGATTCCGCAGGGCATCGTCTGCCTCCTGTCGGCGCTCCGCGTCCACGACATCGGCACGCAGTCGCCGTGGCAGGTCTGGATGGCGATCGACCGAAAAGCCCGAAAACCTACTCGCCTGCCATCGTCAGTCCGCATTGTACGCTTTTCGGGGGTGATGCTCACCTACGGCGTGGACACCATGTCGATGCTCGGTGCCCCCGTGCGCATCACCTCACCCGCCCGCACGGTCGTGGACTGCTTTCGCTATCGCAACAAGGTCGGACTCGATGTTGCCATGGAGGCACTGCGCGAGGCCGTGCGGACACGCAAGGCGGCAGTGAGCGAGATAGATCGCGCCGCAGAGGTGTGCCGTGTTCGCACGGTGATCGCGCCGTACCTCGCCGCGCTCTCAGTATGACGACGCCGGAACGTGGCAGTAGCGCAGCGTCCATTCGGCATCGCCTGCGCAACGAACTGCGCGCGCGTGGGGAGGATGTGTCGCTGGGGCTGCAGCGGTATGCGTCCGAGCGGTTCCTGTATCGGCTTGGACGTTCCGTGCATCGAGAGCGGTTCGTGCTCAAGGGGGCCACGCTGTTCGCCATCTGGGGGACGACGTACCGCCCGACACGCGATCTGGACTTCACTGCCTACGGAGACTCTGCGGAGAACGCCGTGATCGCTGCGCTTCGAGAGGTGTGCGCCACGCCAGACGACGTGGACGCCCTGCAGTTCGACGTCGATTCGATCACGACGGAGCCGATTCGCGATGGATCGGAGTACCCCGGCACTCGCATCCGAATCAACGCGACGCTCGGCACGTCGCGCATCCCGATCCAACTCGACCTGGGCTTCGGCAACGCCATCGTCCCCGGACCGGAGGAAGTCGAGTACCGCTCGCTGCTCGGCGACCCGCCCCCGCGGATTCTGGCGTACCCGCAGGAGTCGGTGGTCGCCGAGAAGCTGCACGCGATGGTAACGCTCGGCGAGCGGAACAGCCGCTTCAAGGACTTCTACGACATGCACACAATGGCGAGCGCATTTCGCTTCGAACGCTCTACGCTCCTCGCGGCTGTCCGCGCCACGTTCGTACGGCGTGCAACGCCCTTTTCAGACGAGGTACCGGTGGCACTGCGGGACAACTTCTACGCTGATGCCGCGCGCGCGGAGCAGTGGCGGGCCTACGTGACGCGCAGTGGGATGACCGGCGTGTCGCAGGACTTCACGAGCGTCGGAGAGCGCGTCATCGGCTTTCTTCAGCCGTTGTGGGAGAACCTGATCACGGGAACCGACCCGCTTGGCGACTGGTCGCCTGGCGAGGGCTGGCGATGAGAGCGCGTGCCTACAAGCCATATTCGGCCTACAGGGACTCCGAGGTGGAGTGGCTTGGGGAGATTCCGGCGGGGTGGGAGGTGAAGCGGTTGCGCTTCGTGAGCGATTCAAACCCTGTGCCAAGCGAGGTTCGCAGCCTGCCCGGTGATTCCGAGGTTTCGTTCGTGCCGATGGAGGCTGTCGGTAAGAATGGTGGACTCGCATTGGAGACGACGAAACTGCTCGCCGACGTGAAGGCAGGCTACAGCTACTTTCGCGACGGAGACGTGGTAATCGCGAAGATCACGCCGTGCTTCGAGAACGGAAAAGGTGCGCTTGCCGAAGGATTGACGAACGGCATCGCGTTCGGGACGACCGAGCTTCACGTACTACGCGCGCGCCATACCGCCGATCGGCGGTTCGCGTTCTACGTGACGCTGAGCGACGCATTTCGAAGACTCGGCGAAGCCGACATGTACGGCGCGGGAGGCCAGAAGCGTATTTCCGAATCATTCGTGCGCAACTTCCCGATCGCTCTCCCCTCACTCCCCGAACAACGCGCCATCGCGACGTTCCTCGACCGCGAGACCGCGCGCATCGATGCGCTGGTGGCCAAGAAGGAGCGGCTGATCACACTGCTCCAGGAACGGCGCACCGCGCTTATCACCCGTGCGGTCACCAAGGGCCTCGACCCCACCGCGGCGATGAAGGACTCCGGAGTGGAGTGGTTGGGGGAGATTCCGGCGCATTGGGAGGTGCGGCCACTACGCACGACCATCGCGAGTTGTCTGAACGGCGTATGGGGCGACGATCCTGATGGTGTCAGTGATGTCGTTTGCGTCCGTGTTGCGGATTTTGATCGAGTGCGACTCGGAGTAGACATTACTGAGCCCACTGTGCGAGCGATCGAACCGCGCGTCGTAGCCGAGAGGGGCCTCCGTTCGGGTGACCTCTTGCTGGAGAAGTCCGGTGGTGGTGAAAACCAGCCAGTCGGCGCCGTCGTGCTTTACACCCATCCAGTACCAGCGGTCTGCTCGAACTTTGTGGCGCGAGTCGTTGTCTCCGCTACAAGTGATCCGAAGTATCTAGTCTACCTGCACAAGGCGCTGTACTCGATGCGCATCAACACGAAGCATATCAAGCAAAGTACGGGCATTCAGAACCTGGACAGTAGAAGCTACTTCGGCGAAACGGGAGGAATTCCGTTGCTTGCCGAGCAGAAGGAGATCGCGGGTTACCTCGCCGCGGAGACTGCTCGCATCGACGCCCTCAGCGCCCGCATCCGCGCCGCCATCACCCGAGTCCAAGAACTCCGCACCGCCCTCATAGCCGCCGCGGTAACCGGCAAGATCGACGTTCGTGACCACGAGTCGTCCGGCGGACGCCAAACATGAGTCACGCCACGAACAAGTCCTGGGGCGACCCGTCACGCCACTACGCATCGCATGGCACGGTCGAAGACAAGCAAAGTGCTGCCGAAAAGTCGATAGAGGCTGTGGAGAAGAGGTGGGCGCACTTACTCGAAGCCGCCATGCCCGGCGCACGACAACAAGTTGAGCAGGCATTTCGCCAGTGGAACTCGGTACTTCGGGATCAGGTGCGGAGCGAGACGGCCCTTCGACTCTCGGTCGGAAACGAGTCCCAGTCTGTCCCGGTGCGGGTGTCGGACGGCCTACCACGTCCGTTCGCTGAAACGTTGTTGACGTTTCCGAACTACGAGTGGCTCATTCTCAACCGTCCGGACATCGAAGCCACGGCCCGTGGCGCCCTTCTGATCGCGCAAAACCACGAATCGGCCGCGGCGATGGTGCGCGAGCAGGGTGTCGTTGCGTCAGGAGAGGGGCTCGGCGACACCGCCACGACAGCCAGATTGTTGCTGGCGGAGCTCGACCGACTCGAAGCCATCAAGCGGATTGCTGACTGTCGGGAGGACGTGATGGGCGCGTACTTCTTTCGCGTGCCCGAGATTCGTCTCTTCTGGGTGCCGATCGGCATCGTTGCTCGACTACTGGGCGTGCCCATCGAGGCACTCACCGTCGTAGTGCTGACGCACGAACTCGCGCACGCATACAGCCATCTCGGCCGAGATATCGATAGCGAATCGTGGCGTACCTCCAGCTTCGCGAGCGCCGACATGCACATCGTCGAAGGCATCGCTCAGTTCTACACGCAGGTGATCTGCGAGGCCCTCCAGTCACGATTCCTGCTGCGCGGATCGCGTTCGAAGCACTCATCAAGAACCAGTCCGGACCCTACACCGCTTACCGAGAGTGGGTCACGGAGAGCGAGCGGGGGGAGAGGTCGTTCGCGTCGCCATGATCGAGTGCCGCTCGCGTGACATTGTCAGCACCGAGGAGTTTGTGGACGCCATTGATCGCTATCGGCAACAGGTCAAGGGACGTCCAGGATACGCACGGACAGACGGGTCCGCGCCGCGCTCGCAACAGAACTCAGGCACACCTTAGCAATGCCCGACATCTCCGAGCGCTCGTTCGAGGATTCCATCGAGTGCGGCTTGCTCGCGCACGGCCCCGATGCCTGCGCCGGGCCTGCGCCCGTGGTCCGCGAGACCGCGCCGCCGTACGGCGAGACGCCGCCGGGCGGCTATCGCAGACGTTCTCAGGACGACTACGATCGCGTCCTCTGCCTGCTTCCGCGCGATGTCGTGGACTTCGTGGTCGCCACGCAGCCCAAGGAGTGGGAGAAGCTCAAGCAGCACCACGGCGCCGCCGTCAAGGAACAGTTCCTCAAGCGGCTTGCCGCCGAACTCGAGCGGCGCGGCGCGCTCGATGTGCTGCGCAATGGCCTCAAGGACTCGGGGTGCAAGTTCCGCCTCGCGTACTTTCGCCCGGCCAGTGCACTGAACGAAGAGACGCGTCGCCTGCACGCCGCAAATCTGTTCTCCATCGTGCGGCAAGTGCGCTACGGACTCTCGCATGAGAAGAGTCTCGACCTCGTGCTCTTCCTGAACGGAATCCCCATCTTCACGGCCGAGCTCAAGAACCCGCTCTCCGGCCAGACCGTGCAGGAGGCCATTCGTCAGTACCAGCGCGACCGCGACCCGCGTGACCCGCTGCTGGGCTATGGCCGCTGCCTGGCGCACTTCGCCGTGGACCCGGAGTTGGCCTATGTGACGACGCAGCTCGTCGGGCCCAGAACACGCTTCCTCCCCTTCAATCAGGGGAAGTTCGGCGGCGCCGGCAATCCCCCCGTGCCGCCTACACGAAGTGGCTACGCAACGGCGTACCTGTGGGAGGAGACCTGGGCCCGCGACAGCGTGCTCGATCTCATCCGGCAGTTCGTGCACGAGATCGAGGAGGAAGACGACAAGGGGCGCAAGACGGGGAAACGTTTTCTCGTATTCCCGCGCTACCAACAGCTCGATTGCGTGCGCCGCCTCGTGACCGACGCGCGCTCGCGCGGCCCCGGGCAGCGCTATCTCATCCAGCACTCGGCGGGGAGCGGTAAGAGCTTCACCATCGGGTGGCTCGCGCATCAACTCGCCACGCTGCACAACGCGAAGGACGAAAGGGTGTTCGACTCCATCGTGGTCATCACCGACCGCCGCGTGCTCGACCGGCAGCTGCAAACCACGATGCGTCAGCTCGAACAGACGCTCGGCGTGGTGGAGAACATCGACACCACCTCGCGCAAGCTCAAGGAAGCGCTCGAGTCGGGGAAGACAATCATCGTCACCACGCTACAGAAGTTTCCCGTGATCGCGAAGGAGATCGGCGAGCTGTCGGGGAAGCGATTCGCGGTCATCGTGGACGAGGCTCACTCGTCGCAGTCGGGTGAGAGCACCAAGAGTCTCAAAGGCGTGCTGAGCGCGGGCTCGCTGGAGTCGGCCGAGGGCGAGGAGTCGGGAGAAGCCACACCAGAAGAGGAACTCGAGAACACCATCCTCGCCGAGATCGCGGCGCGCGGGCCGGTTCCGAATCTGTCGATGTTTGCATTCACTGCGACGCCAAAGCCCAAGACGCTCGAGCTCTTCGGGACCAAACGCCCCGAAGGGACGTTCGCGCCGTTCCACCTATACAGCATGCGGCAGGCGATCGAGGAGGGGTTCATCCTCGACGTGCTGGCCAACTACAGCACCTACACCGCCTACTGGCGGCTGCTCAAGAAGGTGGAGGATGACCCACGCTACGAGAGGGGGAAGGCCGAATACCTGCTCAAGTCTTTCGTCGAGCTGCATCCGCACGCGATCGCCGAGAAGGTGCGGATCTGCGTGGAGCACTTTGCGGCGAACACACAGACTGCGATTGGTGGCAGGGCGAAGGCGATGATCGTCACGCGGTCACGTCTGCACGCGGTTCGCTACAGGCTGGCTGTGGACAAGTATCTCGCGGAGCGCGGGTACCCTTTCAAGGCGCTGGTGGCGTTCTCCGGGTCGGTGCAGGATCGTGGCAAGACGTACACAGAGTCCGGAATGAACGGCTTGCCCGAGACGCAGACGGCCAAGACGTTCGAATCCGCCGAGTATCGCTTCCTGATCGTGGCCAACAAGTTCCAGACCGGGTTCGACCAGCCGCTGTTGCACACTATGTACGTGGACAAGAAGCTCGGCGGGGTGAACGCGGTGCAGACGCTGTCGCGGCTCAACCGGACGCACCCAGAGAAGAGCGGCACGTCGGTGCTCGACTTCGCGAACGAGGCGGCGGAGATCAAGGGTGCGTTCGAACCGTATTTCGAGACCACGTTGCTGTCGGAGGCGACGGATCCCAACCTGCTGTACGAACTGCAAACGCGGCTTGCGACGTTTCCGGTGTACACCGAGGCAGACGTGACAGGACGTTCGCGGCGGCGTACTTCAACCCGAAGACGACGCAGGACAAGCTGTATGTCCCGCTGGCTCATCCGGTCGAACGCTGCCTTGCGCTTGGCGCGGATGAGCGCCACGAGTTCCGGGGGCAACTCACGGACTTCGTCAGGCTCTACGCCTTCCTGGCGCAGGTGCTCCGTTCGCGGACGGGACCTCGAGAAGCTCTACGTTTTCGCGCGTTACCTGCGACGCTTGCTGCCCGCAGAACGGGAGGAGCTGCCGGTTGAGGTTCAGCAGAACATCGACATGGAGTCGTACCGGATTCAGCAGACCGGCAGCGGAAAGATCGCGCTGGACCGGAAACCCGGCGTGCTGGATCCCTCGGCGACCAAGGGGGCGCACGGCACGACGCCTGATGAGATGGAGACGCTGTCGCGCATCATCGCCGAGCTGAACGAGCGGTTCGGACTTAACCTTGGGCCGGAGCACAAGGTCACCATCACGCAGATGATGGAGCGGCTGGACGACGACCCGGCGCTCGACGCGGCAGCTCGGGTCAACACACGCGAGAACGTGCGGCTCACGTTCGACCAGAAGGTGGAGCAGGTGATCCAGGACATCGTGGACTCGAACTTCGAGCTCTACAAGCGCATCACCGACGATCGTGCTTTTGGCGACGTGCTCAAGAACGTGCTTTTCGACCAATACCTGCGCGCGCATCGGAACGCCGAAGAGCTGATCAAGCGCGGCGAGTCGAAAACGCTGGAGTTCAAGTCCACCCTGCGATGGAACCTCAAAGAGGACAAGCAAGACGACAAGGTGGTGACGCATTCGGTGCTCAAGACAGTCGCAGCCTTCCTGAACACGGAGGGCGGTGACCTGCTGATTGGTGTGGCGGATGATGGGGCGATCGTCGGGATCGAACGCGATCAGTTGGACAACGACGACAAGTTCATGCGGCACCTGGCGCAGGTGGTGCGCAATGGGCTTGGGGACCGTGCCGGGACGCATCGACCCGAAGATGCAGGTTGTGAACGGAAGGTCCGTTTGCGTGGTGAGCTGTCAGCGGAGCCCGGAGCCTGTCTACCTCAAGTGGAAGGGCGTAGAGTCTTCACCAGACGGTGACTTGTTTGTACGCAGCGGGCCGGGAACGGTGAAGCTCCCGGCGGATAGTGCGCGGGAGTACGTGAAGACGCGGTTCGGGACTACTGGGTAGCCTGCAGATGCGGCGCTGAGATGTAATTCGAGGCTTACTGCTGACGAGCGATTCATGGGCGCTCGCCTCGCTCGCAGTCTCCTTCGAGCGCTCGCAGCGGAAGCCAGCGTTCTGCGCGCCCACGCTTAAGGAGGATCCGTTTCGTCCGCGTCAACTTGGCGGCAGGTCTCTTTGGATGCGTTGCTGCGGCATCGGCTTCTCCCCGGGGGACCGTGTTCTTCCACAAAGGCGAGTTGCACGGCGACGACGGCGCCGATTTCGACAACCGGATCGCGCGGCAACCTACCCAACCCACCAACCCCACCCCCCGCTCCGCCTCCCGTATCGCATTCCGATGATCACTCGCCCCCGCTAACTCCGTATTCGCAAACGCAATCCTCCCAAACGCACGATCGCGCAACACATCCCGCGGTGCCGGCTTCCCATCCACGCCAAAGTAGAACCCCGGCTGCGGACTCACGTACGCGTGCCCCCAGCGGTTCAGGATGATCCCCGCCACATCGCGCCGCGGATCGAACCCGCCACGCGCAAACATGTCGCCCAGCGGCGCGCGGAAGGCGCGCTCGTACTGCGCGAACGACGTCCCGAACAGCTGCGCGCGCCCCTGCTTCCCCTGCTCGGCGATCGGGAGCCCTGGCTGCGAATAGAGCACCTTGATGGTCAGCACGGTCGGCGCGTCGGGGTCGATGCCGCGGCCGTCGCCGGCAATGGTCGCCATGCGTCGCACGGAGAGATAGTTGCCGAGCCCCTCGAACCAGCGGCAGCCGGCCATCCCCATCTTGTGCAGAAAGCGCCAGTTGCGCACGGCGACGTTGGCCATCAGCGCCGGCGAGCGATAGAACTGCGCGAAGGCCGCACAAAGCCGGCGTTGCCGTCGGGGAACATCTGGTCGCCCAGTTCAGCATTGCCGTCGCCCGGGAACTCGGTCTCGATGGAATAGGCGCAGTACGCCGACAACGCATCGGGCCCCAGTCCGTACCCCCCTCCCTCCACCGGCGACAGAAAGGTCCGCACCGTCTCGCGACTGATGCGATGCCGCGCCATCAGGTGCTCCTCGAGCGTGATGGTGTCGAGCTGCCTTGAGATGGCATCGCCCTCCACCTGTGGTCGCGGCCCATCGTCAGGCACGGTGCGCCAGCGCATGAGATCGGCCTTCACCCCCTCGCTCAACGGCGCCCCGTCGAGCTGTCGACCCCATGGATCGAGCACCCACACCCCCGGGCGCTGCCCGAACTGCGAGCCGAAGTAGAAGCCGTAGTCCTTGGGATCAGCGTACGGACTCTGGTGCAGCGGCATTTCGCGCTTGGGGCTCTGCCAGCGCTGGTACTCCATCACCGAACGATCCATCCCGATGAGGTCGTACACCTTGTCGATGTAGCCCCCCTTGAGCGGCACCAGGAAGATCGCCGACGCCCTGGTGCGGCGAATGCCATGTGCCGCATTCATCACGTCGTACGTGTTGCCGTTGGAGTGGCGGTACTGCCCCACGCCGCCATAACCATTCCAGTCGTCGGCGGGCGACGTTGCGCCGTCCACGCGGCCGCTCAGCCGATCGCAGGTCAGCAGCGACGCGCCGAGCACCTGCGCCGGCGCAAGAGAATCCCATCGGCTGGGTCACCGTGCGGGTCCCCCTGCAGTCGCGTGCTGTGAACCAGTACGTCGCGCGTGGCCGGGACGGTGGCAATGCCCGGGGGCCCGCGCGGCGCGGTCCAACCAGACGGTCACATCAGTCCCCAGTTGCAGGCGTCCCTTGCTCAGCAGCAGGGCGATCTTCCAGAAGGAGAAGTTGCTGACGACGAGACGGCGCGCCACGCCGAGGGGCGGCCGGTATACTCGGGGATGGGCTCGCGAACACCGGAGCGCTATGCCGCGCGGATTCAGGAACGCGCTGACGTGACGTAGCGCTCGACGCCGTCGAGCACCCGCTGCAGCCCGAAGTCGAACGACTCGTCCATGGTGCGCGGCCGGACCTCGGACGGCGCCGCGATGATCGCGGCGAACGTCGGGAACCGAGGGTCGCCGATCGCGCGTCCCAGGTCGGCGCCCACCGCCGCTGCCCACTCCTGCTCGGAGATGCCGCGCGCCCGCGCGCGAGCGAGCGAGATCGAGGTGTCCGATGCGCCTCGCGTGTAGCCGTCCACCACGCTGATCATCTGCCCGACGTCGGCGGGGCTCAGCCCCGCCCCATACAGCGGCTCGGCGAGCGCCTCGAGCCAGGCGAGCCAGTTGGGTCCGTGCGGTGCCGCGACGAACGGCAGCTCCGCCAGCCACGGTCGCGAGCAGAGCATCGCCCGTTTGGCGTGCGCCCACCGCGCGACGTCGGCGCGCCAGTCGCCGCGTGGCTCCGCCGGTCGCGGCGGCAATCCCAACCCCGCGTCGACGATGGCGTCGTACAGCGCCTCCTTGCTGGGGAAATAGCGGTAGATCGCCATCGTCGTGAAGCCCAGCCGTGCGGACACGGCCTGCATCGTCACCGCGCCGAGCCCCTCCGCGTCTGCGATGTCCATCGCCGCCAACACGACCTCCTGAGGGGAGAACGCCGCCTTCGGCCCACGCGTGGAGCGGTACCGATCCTCCCAGAGCAGTTGGCTGCGCATCCGCAACGCGGGGTCCGCACTCACCGAGGCCTGCATGACGTCCTGGTGTGTCAGCGCGCCCTTCGCGCGCGTACCCGACCGGCCCTTGGCCGAGCCCGTGGCGCGAGACCCGCTTGTCCCCTTCTTGCGACCCGGCATGACACCCCCGGCGAAACGTGCTGGTTGACAAAGTTGAAACTGTATACTATACACTTGTATCTGTGTACGTAATACACTAATGCATGCGCACGCCATCCGACAGCCCTGTCGTCCCCCACGCTCCACGAGGAACGCACCATGACCCGCTCGACCGCCGTCTCCCACGCCGCGCGCACCACTGCCGGCACCCTCGCCCTCCTCCTGTCCGCCACGACCGCCGCAACGGCCCAGGACACCGCGCCGCATTCCCGCGCCTGGGAATTCCGCGTCTCCAGCGGCGCACTCGTGGCCACGGGCGACCAGCGCCAGCAGCTGAAGGACGCACAACTCACCGCCGCCCAGCTGTCGTGGGTCGTGAACCCGCGCCTGGCGATCACCGGCAGCTTCTCCTGGGCGCGGAGCCGCGACCTCGCCACGACCGTCACGCCAAAGCTCGACGTCTTCACCAGTGACATCGGCGCGGAGGTGCGCTCCTCCAAGTGGTTTGCCGGTGGCCCGGTCTCGCTCAGCGCGTTCGCCGGGCTCGGCGGCGGCATGCGAAGCTACAACTATAGAAGTCTCGACGTGCCGGCCACGAACAACTTCGCCGGTTACGGCAGCGTCGGCGGAGAGATCGGGCTGGGGCGCGTCGCGCTGCGACTCGAAGCGCGCGACTACGCTGCGGGCTTCAAGCCACTCGTCGGTGCCGGCCGGTCCGCCGTGCGCGGTGACGTCGTCCTCATGGGCGCGCTGAGCTTCAACAAGCGCCGCGCACCGCAGGAATAGCCGGATGAGCCGTGCCGACTACCCTTGGCCTAACGAATCCCACCGTGTACGCAGACCGCCTGACCATGAAGACGAACAAATCGGATTGGCTGATTCCCTCCGCCCTCATCGCGCTCAGCCTCGTGCCGGCCCTGGCCGGCACGGCACGGCTGGCGCAGCTCGCCGGCGGGGCAGACATCACGCCGGAGAACGCACGATTCTTCGAGGCGCCGCTCCCTGTGGTGCTGCACATCCCGGCGGCCATCGTATTCGCCATCCTCGGCGCATTGCAGTTCTCACCGGGATTGCGGCGCCGTCATCGCGGATGGCATCGGGCGACGGGCCGGATCCTCGTTCCGGCCGCACTCCTCGTGGCGGTGACGGGACTGTGGATGACGCTCTCGTATCCCTGGCCGGAGGGTGACGGACAGCTGGTCTACGCCGAGCGACTCGTCTTCGGCAGCGCGATGCTGCTGTCGGTCGTGTTAGGCGTGGACGCCATCAGGCGCCGGTCGTTCGCCGAGCACGGTGACTGGATGCTCCGCGCGTACGCGATCGGGATGGGCGCGGGGACCCAGGTGCTCACGCACATTCCCTGGTTTGTCCTCGTCGACCTCAAGCCTGCCGGGATTCCGCGCGCCGTAATGATGGGACTCGGCTGGGCGATCAACATTGCCGTGGCGGAGTGGGTCATCCGGCGGCCGACGCATCGTGCGAAGCCCGTGTTCGCCACCGTCTCACGCGCCACCGGCTGACTCAGCCACCCCTTTGCCGTCGTCGGCTCCTTTGCCTGCACCGAAGCTCGAAGGTACACCTCCAATCGACCCCGCTCTCGTTCAGGAGCGGCGACCTCTCGCGAACCGCGGCGACGGAATCGAGAACATGGGATTGGTCAGGAACGACGTCTTCGACCGTGCTGTGGGGGGAGGCCTCGTCGCGTGGTACATGCGAATGCGCAACAAGACGGGCGTCGCACGAATGGTTGCGTACAGATGGACTGACATGAACGGGCAAGATCAAAGGGGTTCGATACAGATCCGCGGGGGCGAGGTCGCGAACCCCCGGCTCGACCTCACGCAAGCGCGCCCTATCGCTTCAGTGCGAAACCTTCGTGTAACTAGGTGACAGTAGGAAGAAGCAGGGTTCCTCGGACACCAAATCGGGGTGTCCTGCCGGAGCGTAGGTGGCGAATGGCCGGCGGCGATTCAGCAACCGGTTCAAGGTCGGGGCGTTGCGGTTGGTGATCGAGCGCAGAGTCTCGCTGGCGCGAGACGGCATAGGTGATGGGTCGAGCATCCCCCCGTCCGTTCCCAAACGCCCCTCGACCACGCATGTTCCGCCCATGTCCGACATCGACGCCTCCGACCTTCAGCCCCGCCTGGCCCAGGCCCTGGCGGGACAGTACGCCCTCCTGCGCCCGCTGGGGCAGGGCGGGATGGGGACGGTCTTCCTGGCCCGCGACCTCACGCTCGATCGCGAGGTCGCCATCAAGGTCATCTCGCCCGAGCTCGCCGCGAGCCCCGAGCTCAAGCAACGCTTCCTGCAGGAAGCGCGCACGGTCGCCAAGCTGCGTCATCCCAACATCGTCGCCGTCTACTCGGCCGGCGAGGGGAACGGGCTGCTCTACTTCGTGATGGAATTCGTCCCCGGCGAGAGCCTGCGCGACCGGCTCACGCGCGAGGTGTCGATCGCGTCGGATCCCGCCTGCTCCATCCTCCACGACCTGGCCCTGGCGCTGGACTACGCGCACCAGGCCGGCGTGGTGCACCGCGACGTGAAGCCGGAGAACATCCTGCTCGACCGCGAGTCGGGGCGGGCGATGCTCACCGACTTCGGCGTCGCGGTCGCCCTTGCGGCTGCCGGCGACAGTCGGCTCACCAACGTGGGAATGGTCCTGGGCTCGCCCCGCTACATGAGCCCGGAGCAGGCGTCGGGCGAACGCGCCCTGGACGGCCGCAGCGACCTGTACTCGTTAGGGCTGGTGGGATACGAGATGCTGGCCGGCGCGCCGGCGCTCGACGCACCGTCGGCGGCATCGATGCTGGTCAAGCAGCTCACCGAACTCCCCCCGCCGCTGATCCAGAAGGCACCGGGGACCGCGCCGGAAGTTGCCGCGGCCATCGACCGCGTCTTGCTCAAGGAGCCGGCCGCGCGCTTCGCGAGAGGGGGCGCCTTTGCCGCCGCACTGGTCGGCGAATCGTTCGACAACGCGACGCCGAGTGGACAGGTCGCGCGCGCGACGCGCTCACGCAGCACGAGCGCCGGCACGGCGAACGAGAGGGTTGCGGGCTCGCGACGTGCGGTCCTCATCGGTGCCGCCCTTGCCGTCGTGGCCGCGGTGGGCGCCGGTGCGATGTTCGTGCGAAACCGCGACACGGGCGGCAACACGCGCGCCTACTTCGTCGCCCCCTTCGAGGTGCAGACGGGCGAACGCTCGCTCGACTGGCTGCACGAGGGGAGCGTGAACATGCTTTCTATGGCGTTAGCCCAGTGGGCGGATCTGAGTGTGGTCGACTACGAACGCTCGCTCGACCTGCTGCGCAACGCGGGGCTCGACGACGAGCGACGCATCGCGCTCGAAGACGCGCGCGCGGTGGCTCGCAAGGCGGGCGCCGGCGTGATCATCATGGGGCAGGTCACCACCACCCCCGATTCGCTCCGCGTCATCGCCCGCACGTACAACGTCGCCTCGGGCAAGCAGCTCGATCAGGCCGAGAGCGCCGTGGCGGCCAGCGCCGATCCGCGGGTTGCCTTTCAGTCGATCGCCAACGAGCTGCTCGACCTGATCGGCGGGACGAAGGTCACGATGGAGCTGACGCGCGCCACCACGTCGTCGGTCGATGCGTATCGCGCGTATCTGGCCGGCGTGCAGGCGCTCAACGGGTGGCGGCTGGGCGAGGCCGATTCGCTGCTCAAGAGCGCAACCACGATCGATTCCACCTTCGCGCTGGCGTACTACAAGCGCGCCCTAACGCTGGGGTGGATCAACGCGCTGGATCGCAGCGAGCACGTGTCGACGTCGCAGAAGGCGGTCGACTACAAGAGCCGCCTGCCGCAACGGTTGCAGGAGATCGTCGTCGCCAACAACGACCTGGCCAAGGCGTTCATGGCCAACGGCCCGGAAGCCGGTGCGCTCTTCCGCGCGGCGCGCGCTCGGCTCGCCCCGCTCGTGCAACGCGATTCGCTCGACGCCGAGGCCTGGTATGGACTGGCCGACGCCCAGTTCCACGAGGCGACGCAGACCGGGATCAACAACGTCGATTCCATCGTCGGGCTGCTCAACCAGTCGCAGCGCGGCTTCAAGCGTGCCATCGCCATCGACTCGACCAACCACCTGGCGTACCAGCACCTGGTGGGCATCTACTCCATGGCGGCCGCGGGCAACGGATTCGTCATCCTCGATGGCGATACGCTGCGCAGCATGGGCTCGCCGGAGGCGATGCGTGCGATCGCGCCGGCCAGGATGGTGGAGCTGCGAAACGCGGCCAAGGCCCGCAATCGCGATGCAGCTGCCGGGTGGCTGGCCGCCGATCCGGATGCCCACCAGGCCTGGCGCTCGCTGAGCGATGCGTACAGCCAGATGGGGATGTGGGACTCGGCGGTCGCGGTCCTCGAGCGCTCGATCGAGCGGCCGACGACGGCGTCTCCGGTCACGCCGTATCGCATCGCGCTCTTCCGCCAGATTGCCGACGATTCCCTGGCGCTCCCCGCCCTGCGCGCCGCGCTGCAGCGCTATCCCGCGGAGTCGCTCAAGGCGCGCGGTGAGTCCGATCGGCTCCCGATGGTGATGTCGGGCTTCTCGGTTGCCGGGGCCAACGGGGCGCTCGGGCTGCTGGACACGCTGGTGCGCGTCTCGACCGACGTGGATTCCATCATGTTCGGGACCACGGCGCCGACCAAGTGGATCGCCGCGACGTACGCGGTGACCATGCGCCTGGGTGCGGGGCTCCCCGCCTCCCCGGCCGATAGGCGCCTGCTGGACCGCAGCCTCGCGGGGATGGACCAGATGACGAGTCGTTATGCGGGGCAGGTGCGCGCGCAGTCGATCGTCCTGCCGTACATGGCCTTCCTGTCCACCGGCGATACCTCCTTCGCCGCGATGGCCCGGCGCTGGGCGACGCCGCCTAACGCGCCGCCCGCCGCCAACGTGCTCCCGGAGCTGACCGCCCTCATCGCCGTCAAGTCGGGCGACACCGCGGGTGCCGCGCGTTTGATGCGCGACTTCCCCAGCGCCGATTCCCTCAAGAACCCCAACGTCCCCATCGGCATGGCCGGGTTGCGCATCTTTGCGCGGGCGCAGCTGGCGGCCGACCTCGGCGACCTGAAACGTGCCGCTGGCACGTACGAGGCCATCGACCCGCGGCGATTCCAGGGCGTCGGCATGGTGGAGCCGGGCTTCGCGACCTATACGCGCAGCTTTTTGGAACGCGGCAAGGTGTACGAGGCGCTCGGCGAACGGCAGAAGGCGATCGCTGCCTACGACGAGTTTGTCAGGCGGTGGGCCAAGGCCGACGCAGCGCTGCAGCCGCAGGTGGCGGAGGCCCGGGCCGCCGCCGCCCGCCTGCGGGATGCGCCGGCGTCGGTGCCGGTGGGGGTGAAGCCTGGGCGGGAGTGAGGGGGCTGCCTTCCGGCTCGGAACGCGCGACGCCGACCGACCTGAGCGCCAGTCGGCTTGACGGTGACACTTTAGTGTAATAGTCTCAATCGTCGCCGCTCACCCCGCACCAGAGCCGAGGGTCCCCATGGCCATTCTTGTCAGCAAGACACGCGCGCAAGGCGCCTCCGTGGTCACGACCCTCCCCGCCGAGGTGGCTCGGCGGCTCTCCGTGACGGCTGGTCAGGAACTCGAGTGGATCGAGGACGGCATGGGGGGATTCCGCGTGGTGCCGCACACCCCTGAAACGGCCGAAGCGCTCGCGGTGCACGAGAAGATCATGGCCGAGTACGACGCGGTCTTCCGCGCGCTCGCCAAGTAGATCCCCTGCGGATGAAGGGGGAACCGCGCTGGCTCACGGAACCCACACTGCTCGCCATTCACGCGCAGCAGATCGAGCGCTTCGGTGGTGCGCACGGCGTGCTCGATCAGAACGTGGTGCTCTCCGCCCTGGCCCGTCCGCGGCAGCGATGGAGCTACGATGCATCGGCCGACCTCGCGGATCTTGCGGCGGCGTACCTCGTCGGCTTTGCGCGCTCGCAGGGATTCAACGACGGCAACAAGCGCACGGGCCTGGCCTGCGCCTTGGTGTTCCTGGCCGTCAACGACGCCATGCTGCACGTGGACGGTGCTGAGCTCTATTCCATCACCATGAAAGTCTCGACCGGTCAGGCGGGCGACCCCGAAGTTGCCGCTTTTCTGCGCGCTCGACTGCCCTGAGCGACGCGCGTGCAAGGGGTGCTCACGGGCGTTCAAGGATCAAGGGGAAAGAGTTCTTGATCCACCCGAGTTTCAAGGACTCTGACCTCTTGATCGCTGCGGAAAGACCCATGCCAGGTGCACCGGGCGCTCACCTGCCCCCTGCGCGCCCTTGGCGGCGCGACCCATCGCGTTAACCACGGGCGTCGCACACAGGGACGCCTGGAGTGCGGGCGGCGTACGCGATGATCCCGCGATCGCACGTCAGCAGCGACGCGCCGAGCATCTGCGCCTGCGCGAGCAGTATCCGATCCGCCGGGTCACCGTGCGGGTCCCCTGGCAGGCGCGTGCTGTGAACCAGCACGTCGCGCGTGACCGGGACGGCGACAATGCCGGGAGCCCGCGCGGCGCGGTCCAACCAGACCGTCACATCGGTCCCCAGTTGCAGTCGTCCCTTGCTCACGAGCGTGGCGATCTCCCAGAAGGAAAAGTCGCTGACGAACAGACGTCGCGATGTCGCCGCGCGGTCGATGAGCGTTCGCGCCGCGGCATCCAGCGATCCCGGCGTTCCATCCAGCGTCCATAGCCAGACGTGTGTGTCGAGCAGGAGTGGCGAGTCACGGTCGGGCGATGAGACGGCGCGCCACGCCGAGGGACGGCCGGTATACTCGGGGATGGGCTCGCGCACACCTGCGCGCTGGCGCTGTTTTGCGGGCGCGGCCGGACGCCGCGCACGGCTGACGGTCTTCATGCTATCGCTTGCGAAGCCGTGCGAGCGGTTCGGTCGGCGATGTGACCCATGTCGGATCATCGGGCGACACGATGTCGCCGTGACGCACCACCGACCCCGCGAGGAATCCCCAAGGCGAGTCACTCGTCTCCCCAACCGCCGAAAGCCGCACCACCGGTCGGCCGTGCTTCGTCACGATCAGCTCCACGCCGGTGCGGGCGACCTCGTCCATCAGTTCGAGGCAGGTTGCCTTGAATTCACTGGCCGAGATCTGTGGAGGTTCGGGTTGGCGCGGCATAGACGCTCCTCGTGAGAAGTGGTCATCGGAAAATGACCATGGTCATAACAGCCAGCTCGCGACTACATGCGCCTCAACAATCTGTTTCCGCCGACGGCGCTGCCGAGGCCGGGGCGAAGCGGGAACTGCTGGGGGAACTGATGGGGTCAGAGCTGTGCTCTGACCCCAGCTCTGACCCCAGCTCTGACCCCAGACCGGTGACTGCTTGGGATCGCGAATCCCGTGGCGGAAGCACATCGCAGGGGCCGCACGCCATCGCCGTTCCCCTCGCGCCGCCGCCGTGCGCCTCCTGCTGGCGCGTGGCGCGAGCGTCAATCTCACGAACAACACCGGCTTCACCCCCGTGCATCACGCCATCGAGGCTGGCGCCGTTGAATCGTTGGCCGTCCTGCTCGACGCACGGGCCGACCTGACGATTGCGGCCAAGGGGGTCACGCCGATGCAGACGGCGCGACGACTCAACAACGCAAGCATCCTGTCGTTGCTGCAGGGAGCGGGCGGGGGGCCGTGAGCGGAAGGCGACTCTGACGACGTGATGGCCTCGTCCGGCGTAGGCCCGATTTCGCACCGCGGGCGTTGCGGAACGCAGAACGTTGAGTAAAAATACTCAATGTCATGAGTAATTCGTCTTCCTCGTATCGCCGCCCGCAGGGCTCGGTCCTGGCCAGCCGGCTGGCCGAGCCGCGGCGCTTCATTCAGGTCGTGGCGGGGCCGCGGCAGGTGGGGAAGTCCACCCTCGTCGAGCAGGTCGCCGCTGAGCTCGCGCCGGCGGTTCGCTACGCCAGCGCGGACGAGCCGACGCTACGGGGGACGGAATGGATCGCCCAGCAGTGGGAGGCTGCTCGGATTGCCGCGCGCGACGGGGGCAAGCAGGGGGCGGTGCTCGCGCTCGATGAGATCCAGAAGATCCCGGGATGGTCGGAAACCGTCAAACGGCTGTGGGACGAGGACACGCGGCAGCGGCGCCCCCTCAAGGTCGTCCTGCTCGGCTCGGCGCCGTTGCTCATCGCGCAGGGGATGACCGAGAGCCTCGCGGGCCGATTCGAACTCTTGCACCTGCCGCACTGGTCCTTCGCGGAGATGCGTGACGCATTCGGCTTCGGACTCGATGAATACCTCTACTTCGGTGGCTATCCGGGAGCGGCGGCGCTCATTCACGAGCCCGAGCGCTGGCGCCGCTACATCGCCGACAGCCTGATCGAGACCTCCGTCTCGCGCGACGTCCTGTTGCTGACGCGTGTGGACAAGCCCGCCTTGCTGCGGCGGCTGTTCGAGCTCGCCTGCCGGTACTCCGGGCAGATCCTGTCGTACACGAAGATGCTCGGCCAGCTGCAAGAGGCGGGGAACACCACCACGCTGGCGCACTACCTCGACCTGCTGGCGGGGGCAGGGCTCGTGTGCGGGTTGCAGAAGTACGCGGGCGATGCGGCCCGCAGTCGCGGCTCGAGCCCCAAGCTGCAGGTGCTCAACACCGCGCTGATGACAACCGTGACCGGACTGTCATTCGACGAGGCACGTGCCGACCGTGAGTTCATGGGGCGACTCACCGAGTCGGCGGTCGGTGCGCACCTGGCCAATGCGGCGGCGGCGCGCGAGTGCGAACTCTTCTACTGGCGCGAGCGCAACCGCGAGGTCGACTTCGTGGTGACAGCGGGGCGTCGCGTTGTCGCCATCGAGGTGAAGAGCGGACGGTCGCGCGAGATGCCGGTGGGGCTGGCGGCATTCACCGAGGCGTTTGGTTCCCGGCGCACACTGCTCGTCGGTGGGGACGGCATCGGCATCGAGGAGTTCCTCGCGCGCCCGGCGATGGAGTGGATCACGGCCTAGGCGCCGTGTGAGACTCGCGAACGAATTCGCGCCTGTCTCCGGGCTGTCCGGCGCACCCTCCCAAGAGAGGCGTGACGTGCGAGCGTCTGACCTGCATCCCGCCATCGCCATCCGATGGTAGGTTATGGACGCGATCTCCCCGCCCGTCCCACTCGCGCCCGACGAGGACCTCCATGCGCAGGTACGCCCTGACCGTCGCCGTCTCGCTCCTCACCCCCTGGCTGGCGGCCCACGCCCAGGGCGCATCGCCAGCGTCCGCGTACCACCGCGACTACGGCTACATCCCGCTGAGTGACGGCACCCGCATCGCCTACGTCGCCTATCGCCCCACGCGGGACGGCAAGTACCCCACGGTCATGCAGTACGACCCCTACGTCGCCGCCGGCTCGGGTCCCAACCCCACCTGGCTCGACAAGGGCTACGCCTACATCGGCGTGAGCGTGCGCGGGACCGGCTGCTCGCAGGGGACCTTCTCCTTCCTCAACGGCGAGTCGCACGGCGCGGATGGCGCCGAGATCGTGAACTGGATCGCGCGGCAACCATGGAGCAACGGGGCGGTCGGGCTCTGGGGATCGTCGTATCCGGCGCACACGGCGTACTTCGTCGCGGCCAAGCGCCCCGCGGCGCTCAAGGCGATGGTCACCTCGAGCATCACCGCCAACGTCTACGAAGACGCGCTCTATCCCGGCGGGATGTTCAACATCGGCTTCACCTCGCGCTGGTTCACGCTGTACCAGCCGGCGCTCTCCACGGCCGGCATGGATGCGCGCATCGGCTGGGGCGACACGGAGTGCGAGCCTAACGCCAAGGCGCACCCGCCGGTCGACTACGTCCGACAGGTGCAGCAGCACCCCCTCGACGACGCCTTCTGGAAGCTGCGCGCCACCGAGACGTACGTCGATCGCGTCAACGTCCCCACCATCGTCGGCATGGGGTGGCAGGACTTCCAGACGCAGATCACCGGCGGCATCACGCTCTTTGCCAAGCTCAAGACGCCCAAGCGGCTCTACGTCCTCCCCGGCGGACACGGCGTCGTGCTGGGACAGAAGGTCTTCCAGGACGACCAGATCCGCTGGTTCGACCGCTGGCTCAAGGGGAGCGACAACGGCGTGGAGAAGGAACAGCCGGTGACGGTCTTCTGGGAAGTCGCGCGCAAGGGCGGGACGGCGTTAGGCGGCGGGCAGTCGACCCCAAACTGGATCACGACGCACAGCGCCTGGCCGGTCCCCGAGGCGAAGATGCAGCCCTTCTACCTCACGGGCGACGCGCAGCTCGTCGCGGACAAGCCGTCGTCCGCCGAGCAGACGGCTCCGCGCACGTACACCTATCCCACCGGCACGGAGCTCATCGGCAGCAACGCGCAGTTCTCCCTCCCGGTGGAACCCGAAGGCGTCCTCGTCTACCGCAGCGCCCCGATGACCGCCGACCTCACGATACTCGGCGCCCCGCAGATCACCTTCCACGTGAGCCTGCAGCACGACGACGCCGACTTCGTGGTCGACCTGCACGACCTCTACCCCAACGGCGACGTGCAGTACCTGCAGCGCGGGCTGCTGCGCGCCTCGATGCGCGCCATCGATCCCGCACGCTCGCGCCCCGACGCGATCCGCCACACGTTCAGCCGGCGCGCACCGCTGGTGCCCGGAAAGGTCTACGAGATCACGCTGTCGCTTCCGCCCATTGGCGCCGTGATCCGCGAGGGACACCGCCTCGAGGTGACGATCATGGCGCCGTCGCCGATCGCGCAGCCGGACTGGGGCTTCCAACCCTCGGGCCAGCCGGGGCGCAACACGGTCTATCACTCGGCGACGCAGCCGTCGGTACTCACGATCCCGGTGATCCCGGGCGCCAAGGCGCAGGGGCCGGCGCCGGTGTGCGGGTCGCTCGACTTTCAACCGTGTCGCGCGGCCAACACGATCGATGCGCTGATGTTCATCGTGCGGCCGAAGATCGTGCCGTGAGCCGTCCGATCACGATGTCGCGGGCCTCGTGCGTTTTCCTGCTCGCCGCCGGTGCACTCATCGCTCCGGCCCGTACCGGCGCACAAGCCCCCGCGTGGACGCCGCCACGGGAGCACCTGACGATGTCGCTCTGGCCCGGCGTCGCCCCCGGTGCACCCCCAAACGCGCCGCCGGAGCGGGACATGACGACGGCAACAGATAACCTGATTGCCGGGCGTCCGCTCATTCGACTCGGCAACGTCTCCACGCCAACGCTCACGGTCTACAGGCCGACAGGTGCAAACAGCGGTGCCGCGGTCGTCGTCTTCCCTGGCGGAGGGTACCAGATCCTCGCCATCGACCTCGAAGGAACCGAGGTGTGTGACTGGCTGAACGGGATCGGCGTGACCTGCGTGCTGGTGAAGTATCGCGTCCCCAACTCCGGTCCCTTCCCGGCATCGCCGGCGGCGCTGCAGGATGCGCAGCGCGCGATGGGGCTGGTGCGCCAGCACGCCAGTGAGTGGGGCATCGATCCCGCGCGCGTGGGTGTGCTCGGCTTCTCCGCTGGCGGGCACCTCTCGGCGGCTCTCAGCACGCACTTCGACACGCGTCTCTACGCCCCCGTGGATGCGGCCGATGACATGAGCTGCCGCCCCGACTTCGCCGTGGTGGTGTACCCGGGCTATCTCGCGCTGCCCGACCAGCAGATGGCACCCAATGCGGAGATCACCCCCACGAAGCAGACGCCCCCAACCTTCATCGTGCAGTCACAGGACGATCCCGTGCACGTGGAGAACGCCACCAACTACTTCCTGCAGCTCAAGCGGGCCGGCGTCGCGACGGAGCTGCACATCTATGCCGAGGGGGGGCACGGCTACGGATTGCGCCGCACCGCCCTGCCGGTGACGCGCTGGCCGGACGCGGTGCAGGGGTGGCTGCAGACGATCCGCGTGCTGGGGGAGCGGTAGGGTCAGAGTTGGGGTCAGAGCTGGGGTCTGGTCAGGGGGCAGTGGGGCAGCCTGGCACGGCAAGCTGGGGTCAGGTTGTGCTCTGACCCCAAGACCCAAGCCGATCGAAGCGTCTTCGCCAGATCTCCGGGGAATGCGACGCGGGCTGACGCATCGCGTCGCAGTGCGACGTGGCGCTATGGTATTGGCCCGTAGCTGAACTCTCGCGCCGGCCCACCAAGAGGAGCGACCCGCATGTTTCCGGTGAAGGAAGTACTCGCTGCCTCCGTCACACTTGTCGTCGCCTGGATCGGCTATCGGCAGTGGATTCGCGGGCGCCGCTCCGGATCCTTCCTGCAGGACCGCGAGGTCGCCTACAAAGCCGTATGGACCGCGCTGGAGGACGCCCATCTACTCGTGCGCGCATTCCGCCCGTCCGCCGAGCTCACCAGCGCCGTGCAAAACGCGAACGCGCTGGTGATACGGCACGCGCTGCATCTTCGCCCACCCGACCGGCCGATTGTCGAGACCTACGTCCGAGCGCTGCGTGAACTCGCCGACGCCGTTGCAACCGCCGACTGGAGTGCGGTGGAGGAAGCGGAGTTCCATCTCACGCTGGAGAGCGCTCCGCTGCCAACGACGATGATGGCGCCCTATCGCAGGTTTACGGATGCGCGGGCAGACGTCATGCACGCCTTTCGAGAGGCACTGGGCTCCACGGCGATTCAGTGAACCGTCGCCCCGGCCCGGCGCAGCTCAGACGGAGTACGACAAGCGGCGCGACCTCGGGCGGCCGCGCGCCTAACGCGTGCCCCCGCTGGCGCTTCACTCCGCGCGCAACGCCTCCGTCGCATCCACTCGTGACGCGCGCCACGCCGGGACGCCGTTGGCAATCGCCGCCACCGCCGCCAGGACGGCGAACGCCGCGCCGAAGCTCGCGGGATCGAACGGGCCCACGAACAACACCGCCGACAAGGCGCGACTCGCCATCGCCGCCAGCACCAGCCCGATCGCCCCACCGATCGCGACCAGCAGCATCCCCTGTCCCATGACCATCCCGATGACCTGCCGCGTTTCCGCGCCTAACGCCCTGCGGATCCCGATCTCCTTTACGCGCCGGCTCACCGAGTAGCCGATCACGCCATAGAGGCCGATCGCCGCCACCAGGAGCGCCAGCCCGCCAAAGCTCCCGATGATCACGGCCCCGGCACGGACGGGGAAGAGGCGCACGTTGGCCAGGTCGCGCAACGTCCCCGCATCCATGAAGGCCAGGTCGGGATCGATGGCGTGGAACTCCGCCACCATCCTGGGGACCTCCGCGCCGGCCGCGCCGCGCGTGCGCACGAGGTAGTTGGCAAAGCCGTCGTAGCCGCCGGACGGGAAGTGGATGTACGGCGTGGCCCCCTCCCCCGGGGTGTTCACCTTGTAGTCGGCGACCACGCCGATCACCTGCCACGGCTCGCCTCCCCACGCTCGACGAAATTCGCGCCCGACCGCGTCCTTGCCGGGCCAGTAGCGATCGGCCATCGACTTGGTGATGACGGCCACGTGACGTTGCTCGCGGACATCTCCCTCTTCGAGCCAGCGCCCCGCCACGAGACGCAATCCCAGTGTGGACGCGTAATGCTCATCCACCTGCGTGCCGTCGATGTCGTACGGTCGGTCGCTCGCCGACGACTGGTGCCCGTCGATGAAGATGGCGTGCCCGTTGTTGTTGAGCGACAGCGGGACGCGCGTCGCCATCGTGACCGCTTCCACCTGCGGCATCGCCAGCAGACGCTCACGCCCCTTGCGCACCAGGTCGGCCCCGCGCGCCAGGTCGTAGCCGCTCATCGAGGGGGCGAGCGCGAGATGCGCCATCCGGTCGCCGTCGTAGCCTAACGCCACGTCCCCGGCCGCCCGCACGCTGCGGACCATCAGCGATCCGGCCACCACCAGGACGAGCGACACCGCCACCTGCAGCACCACAAGCCCGTCTCGCATCTCGAGGCCGCGCCTTCCTCCCATCCACGACCCGCCGTCGCGAATGCTCGAGGCGAGCTGCGGGCGTGAGGCGCGCAACGCCGGGAGGAGCCCGATGAGGAGTCCCGTGGCGACCGCCGTGGCTCCCGTGAAGAGGAGCACGCGCCAGTCGGGCGCGAGCGAGAGCCCGAGATCGACCGGGAGCGGAGGACGCACGCGCACGGCCAGCATCGAGAGCCACGCCGCCAGCGGTACTGCCACCAGGCCGCCGCCAATCGCGACGACCATGCTCTCGGTGAGCAGCTGACGGAGGACACGCACGCGGCTGGCACCGAGCGCCACCCGCAGCGACAGCTCGCGCCCCCGTCGCGCCGCGCGCGCCAGCATGAGGTTGGCGAGGTTGCCGCAGGCCACGACCAGTACGAGCGTCACCGCCCCCACCAGGAGGAGGCCGATCGGGCGCACCGCCCCGTCGACGTCGGGGTTGATGCGCACGTCCGACGATGGGATCACCGTTAGGCGCTCGAGCGCGTTCACCGCCGGATGCTCGCGCGCCAGCCGCGCACTCACCGTCTCCAACTCGGCGCGCACCTGTGCCAACGTCACCCCGGGCTTCATCCGTCCCCGCACCCACAGCCAGTGCTCGCCCCGCTGCTCGGCGCGCGGGCCAGGGCCGATCGGGCCGCTGGTCCGGTTGTTCCCCACGGGCTCGACCACCTCGGCCATCGCCGCCGGGAGCCACATCTGGGCGGTAACCGCAGGCACCATCCCGCCGAAGGTCTCCTGCGCCACACCAACCACGGTGAACAGCTCCCCGTTCATGCGGAACTGCCGGCCGAGCACGGCGCGATCGCCTCCAAAGCGACGTTGCCAGAGGCGATACGACAGGATGGCCACCGGGAGCCCGTGCGCTGCGGCATTCTCTTCGGCGGTGAAGGCGCGGCCGAGCATGGGGCGCACGCCGAGGACGGAGAAGTACCGCTCGGTCACCAGCTCACCGAGGACGAGGTCCGACGCGCCGTCGATCGTGGCGTGGCCGAGGAAATTCGTGTACCCCGCCAGCCCCGACAGCGTGGTCACCTGCCGCTCGTAGTCGACGAAGTTGGGGACCGACGTCGTCTCGTGCTTGGTCGACGTGGCCTGGTGTCCGTAGATGTTCACCAGTTGCTCCGGGCGATCGACGGGGAGCGGGCGGTAGAGGACCGCGTTGACGACGCCGAAGATGGCGCTGTTGACCCCGATGCCGAGCGCCAGGGTGAGAATCGCGACGATGGTGAAGCCCGGCGAGCGGCGGAGGCCGCGAAGGGCGTAGCGGGCGTCCTGGAGGAGCGTCTCCATGCGTCGACTCGCAGTGTGCAGAAGGGCGTGGCGGAGCGGGTGGCCAACGTTGCACTTCGTGACCGGCCGAACGCCAGTTTCAACGACGTCCGTCAACGACGTCAGAGCCCCCCCAGCAGCACCCCCGCGAGCTACGCAACCGAAATCACGACCGCACCCCGGTTTGCGCCCCCCTCGGCATAGCGATGCGCTGCCGCTGCCTCCGCGAACGGAAAGACACGGTCGACGATTGGCCTGAGCGTCCCCGCCTCCACCAGCGCCCGCAGGGTGTCGAGATCCTCCCGCCGTTCGACAAGCACGACACATCGCACCTTCCGGTCGCCCACGACAGACGTCCACAGCATCTGCAGCAGCTGTTTCACCTTGAAGCTCACGTAGACCAGTCGCCCTCGCGGCGCGAGTATGCGTCGACAGCGCGCGAACGAACTCGTCCCCAGGATGTCGACGATCACGTCATAGCTCTCGGGTCGATCGACGAAGCGCTCCCGCGTGTAGTCGATGACCGTCGTCGCTCCCAGGGCGCGTACGAACTCCATTCCGTCCGAACCGCAGACGCCGGTCACGGTGGCACCGACGTGCTGCGCCGCCAGCTGAACGACCCAACGACCGATGCCGCCGGATGCGCCCACTACCAGGAGGCGTTGTCCGCGCTGCAGGCCAAGCGTCCGCAGCAGCGCCATCGCCATCAGCGCGCCGTACGGCAGGGAGGCGGCCTCCTCGAACGTCAGCGTCGCCGGTTTGCGCGCGAGCATGCCGCGTTCGTTCATGCACAGGTACTCGGCGTACGCCCCCATGCGAGCGCCACGGAAGCCGTACACTGCGTCCCCCGGCTTGAACTGCGTGACGCGCGCGCCGACCCCTTCGACCGTGCCGGAGAACTCGCTCCCCAGGATGCGAACCCTGGGGGTACGAAAGCCAAACGACAGCTTGCTGATGAGCCAGAAGAGCCACGGCATGTGAAAGGCGCGCGGCGACACGGCGGCGAAGTTGCGCACCAGCCGATCCGCGAACGTCACGGTCGTCGCGCGCACGCGGATCAACACCTCGTGCTCCCCGGCCACGGGCGTGCCGACCTCGCCCACTTGCAGCACCTCCGGGGGGCCGAATGCCGTCAGGACGGACGCTTTCATGTGGAGATCCTCGCCGGTGTTCCAACGCACACACTGCACGTTGGCGCGCACGGTCTCCGCGCGCATCGGGGCATGGCCGTGTCGCATGTAAGGCCCATCCGCAACGGGTTGCCTCGGCTCCCGTCCACTGGGCATCAGCGGCTCGACGGGCGCGGATCGGGGCGCCACATTGGAAACGGGTGGCCGTGTATCGCCAACAGTCGCCACATCGTGGCGCCGAAAGAGCATGAAACAGCTTCCGAACGGGGGGCGTATCGCCCGAAGGCCTCAGCTCCGTTCGTGCGCAATCATCCACGCCGCTTCCACGCTGCCTCCACGCGGTTGCCGCGGGAAACATCGCGAGTACAGTCGCCGCCAGCACTCACGCCATCATGCGCATCACGTCCCGTGCAATCCTTACGCTGACCGTCGGGCTCGCCCTCGCCCCAACGACAGCCGTCGCCCAGCTGGACAGCCTCGCACCGATCGTCAGCCGCTACCTCGCCGAGGCCCGCGTCCCCGGCGCGCAGGTCGCGGTGGTGCAGCGGGGAGCGATCGTCCACCTCTCCGCCTACGGACTCGCGAACGTCCCCTTCCGCGTGCCCGTGACGGAGACCACCGCCTTCTCGATCGCCTCGGCGACCAAGTCGTTCGCCGGCGTGGCCCTCATGCAGCTGGCGGAGGCGGGGCGTGTGCGGCTCGACGACCCGATCGGTCGCTATGTCGACTCGCTCCCGCCGGCGTGGCGCCGCGTGACGCTGCGACAGCTCATCACGCACACCTCGGGGCTCCCTGACGTCCTCAACCCGGAGTCCGGGATCCTCATCGCCACGCCACCCGAGGCGGCGTGGGCCAAGGTCCGGCGACTCCCCATCATCGCGCCACCGGCGACCCGATGGTCGTACAACCAGACCAACTACTGGCTCCTTGGCCTGATGATGGCCCGCGTCACCGGGGAACCGCTGCACCGCGCCATCGAGCGCCAGTTCGCCGCGGCCGACATGCCCACGGCGAACATCGGTGACGTCCGTGACGTGGCGGCCGGCACGAGCGACACGTACAGCTACACGCGGTATGCCGGCGACTCGTCGTGGCGCGACACCACGCTCGAACGCGTGGTGGTCGACTTTCCGAAGCAGCTGCGCCTCGCCGCCGGTGTGAACGCCAGCGCGCGCGACCTCGCGCGGTGGCTCATTGCGCTGCAGGGCGGGCGGCTACTCAAGCAGCCCGCCAGCCTCGACACGCTCTGGGCCTCCCCGCGCATGGCCGACGGCAAGATCCTGGGCGCCGGCAGCGCGAGCGGCTACGCCCTCGGATGGCCGACGTTCAACGATGCCGCGCATCCGTCGGTTGGTGGGCTCGGCGGGGGGCGCGCCGCCTTTCTGGTTTATCCCAAGGACGACCTCGCGGTCATCGTCCTGACCAACCTGCAGGGCTCATCGCCGGAGCGCCTGGCGACGCGCATCGCGGCGCTCTACCTGCAACCGTAGCACACACGGTGCACGGCAGCATCGCGCGCCCCACACCCCACAACATCGTCAAGCGGAAGGGGAGGCTTGAGCGGTTGAAGTAGGCATGTGTTGATGCTACGCGATCACCCCCAGTCGCCCCACCACGAAGACGATGCCCGAGCCCAGCGCACATCACGAGACGCTCCACCGGTGGTACACCCGCCCCGTCTTCTTCGTCGCCGACGTGAAGCGCACCCTCGCAAGGCGCTGACGGCACCGCGCACGGTGCCTAGACTTGAGGACGACAGCGTCACTCCCCCCTTGGGCTCCCTATCGTCTCACGCCGTGCTGTTTCGCCCACTGCGCTCGCGCCACTCGCTCCTCGCCCGCATCATCGCAGCGGCCGTCTCGATCGCCCCGCTTGTATCGGCCGCATCGATCGCCGTGCTCTCGTCGACCGCATCGGCGCAGCCCTCGCCCGGCGGCGTCACCCTCTCAGGGCGTATCGTCGACTCCGCGTCGAAGGCGGCGCTCCCCTACCTCTCGATCCAGCTCTTGTGGGAGCGGGACAGCGCCTTCGTTGCCGGGCGACTGACCAGTGAGGACGGGGGCTTCGCCTTCACCGGTCTCAAGAAGGGGGTCTACGTGCTGGTGGCCCGGCACATCGGCCATCGCCCCTTGCGGCAGCGCGTCCTGGTCGGTGAACTCAGCGCCTTCCTCGACCTTGGCACTCTCCCGATGGTTAGGGAGCCCCAGTCGCTCGCCGGCGTCGTGGTCACGGGCAGCGCCGATGCGGTCGCCGAGGCGATGGACCGCAAGACGTTCACCGTCAGCGACAATATCACCCAGTCGGGTGGGTCGGTGCTGCAGGCGATGTCGACGGTGGCGGGGGTGACGATCGGGCAGGATGGCAAGGTGCTGCTGCGGGGGAGCGACAAGGTCGTCGTCCTCATCGACGGCAAGCAGACCGCCCTCACCGGCTTCGGCTCGCAGGCGGGACTGGACAACCTCCCGGCGTCGGCGCTGGAGCGCATCGAGGTCATCAACAACCCGTCGGCCCGCTTCGACGCCAACGCCAGCGCCGGCATCATCAACCTGGTCTTCAGGAAGGAAGAGCAGCAGGGCTTCAACGGCAAGCTCGGGGTCATGGGGGGCGCGGGCGCGTTGTGGGAGAAGAAGGAGAACCTCCCCACGATCCGTCCGCAGTATCGCGGCACCCCCAAGTTCAACCCGTCGGTCGCCCTCAACTATCGCGACGGCGCGACCAACAGCTTCGTGCAGGCCGACTGGCTCTACTCGCCCACGCTCAACAAGAACGAGTTCTCCACGCGCACCTACGATGATGGCACCGTCATCGTCCAGCAGATCAAGCGCAACCGCCGCACCGACTACGCCACCCTCAACGCGGGGGTGGACCACGAGTTCGATGCGCGGAATACGGTGCGCGTGGCCGGGCTGTTCAACCGCGAGAAGATCCTCGACTACGGCGACAATCCGTACTTCGACGGGGCGCTGCAGAATCGCTACCGGCTCTGGCAGTTTCTCGAGGACGAGGTCAAGTACACGGCCTTCGGCACCGCGGCGCTGGTGCACAAGTTCCCGCAGGCGGGGCACACGCTCACCTTCACGTCCAACTACTCGTTCCATCGAGAGGACGAGCAGTACTTCTTCACCAACACCCTCACGAGCTTCGTCGGGAAGGATGCCTTCAAGCTGTTGTCCGACGAGCACGTGGTGGACTTCAACGCCGACTACGTCAAGCCGCTGCGGCAGGGGCGCTTCGAGGGAGGCTTCAAGGGGCGCTACCGTTCGATCCCGGTGAACATGCGCTTCTTCCCGGGGCAGAACACCCCGATCGACACCGGGGCCGGCGGCAAGGCGACGTATCGCGAGAAGATCCCGGCGATCTACGGCAACTACGTCTTCGAGAGCCAGCGCCTCGAGCTCGAAGGGGGTGTTCGTTTCGAAGGGGTGCAGGTGGACTACGACGTCAACCCCAACCACAACACCTACAAGAGCGATGGCTATCGCTACTTCCAGCCCTTCCCCAACGTGCGGGCGGCCTGGAAGTTCGACGACGCCAACAAGCTCTCGCTCTTCTTCAACCGGCGCGTCGACAGGCCTAACGAGGTCGACATCCGCATCTTCCCCAAGTACGACGAGCCCGAGCTGATCAAGGTCGGCAACCCGGCGTTGCAGCCGCAGTACTCCACCTCCACGGAGCTTGGCTACAAGACCAGCTGGCCCAAGGGGAGCCTGTACGCCGCCGCCTTCCACCGCATCGTCGACGGCACCATCACGCGCATCGCCACGCAGGCACCGGGGAGCGTGCTGCTGTACAACGTCTTCCAGAACGCGGGGCGGAGCTGGAGCACGGGGGGCGAGGTGGTCTGGCAGCAGTCGTTCGCCTCCAACCTGCTGCTCAACGCCAACGCCAACATCTATCGCCGCACGGTCGACGCCTTCTCGGTGGTGAATATCTACCCCGTCCCGGTGACGTACACCGCGCCGCGCGAGCAGCTCACGTCAGGCAACGTCAAGCTCAACGCGACCATCACCCTGCCCAGCGACTGGCAGCTGCAACTCTCGAACGTCTACCTCGCCCCCGACCTGCTCCCGCAGGGGCGCCTCGGGAGTCGCTATTCGCTGGATGTGGGCGCCAAGAAGAGCGTGCAGCGGGGGAGGGGAGAGCTGGTCGTGAACGCGACCGACCTGCTCAACACCAACCAGGCAGAGCGCACGATTCGGGGGACCAACTTCCGGCTCGTGAGCACCGACTACCTGGAGACGCAGGTCGTGCGGGTGGGGTACAGCTGGAAGTTCTGAGACGGCACCTCTGTGAACCTCTGTGATTCCTCCGTGAACCTCTGTGTCACGCTGCCAAAAGCACGACACGGGGGCTCACGGAGGTAACACGGGGGCTCACGGAGAAGAGCGTTTCCGGTTGAACGTGCCCAACCCCTCCACATCGACTCCCGCGACCTTGCCGGCGCCGTCGATCCGGAAGTTCAGCTGCAGATCCTGCCCCAGCACGAACTTCCCGCGGAACTGATCCAGGTGCCAGTGCGTGAGCGGTTGGGTCATCGACTGCCACTGGAAGGCGAGCGCGTCGCCCTGTTTCACGATGCCGACGTCGCCGTACAGCGAGTCGGTGTAGGTCCCGACATACCGATCGAGTGGCAGCGAGGGGCGCGTGTCCTTGAGGCGCGCCGCTTCGGCGGCCTTGGCCTGTGCCGCGGCGCCGAGGCTCATGCGCTGCATGAGGGTCACCGATTCGGCCAGGTAGTCCTTGGCCGGCTTGCCGATGAGGAAACGGTCGAGGATATCGCGCACGATCGTGGGGCCTGCGACGTGCGGCGAGCTGTTGGTGAGCACGATGACGCCGAGCCGCTCTTCGGGGACGGTCCACATCTCCGAGAGCATCCCGTCGATCCCGCCGTTGTGCCAGGCGACGCGCCGCCCGCGATAGTCCTGCAGCACCCACCCCAGCCCGTAAGCCACGAAGTGCGTGAGGCTGTCGCCCACCCCGCCCATGCTGATGTGCGGCGTCTTGGTCACGTCGAGGTTGGCCGCCGAGACGAGGCGCGTCCCGCCGAAAGTCCCGCCCGACAGCTGCATGCGCACGTAGTGCGACATGTCGACGATGTTGGAGTTGATGGAACCGGCGGGCGCGATGTTGTCGATGTTGCGCCACGGAATGGCGACCGGCGTGCCGCCGCTGAGGTCGTGCGGTGTCGACACGTCGCTCTGGGCGCCCAGTTCGGTCACGCTCATGCTGCTGCTCGTCATGCCGAGCGGCTTGAAGATGCGCGCGCGCACCAGGTCGTCGTAGCTCATCCCCGCCGCTTCGCCGCTCGCTTCGCCCGCCGCCATCACCATGACGTTCTGGTACCCCATCTCCGTCCGGAAGCCGGCGTTAGGCGGCAGGAAGCGGATGCGGCGGAGGATCTCGCGCCGCGAATAGCTGGTCCCGTACCACAACGCGTCGCCACGCCGTCCCAGCCCCGAGCGATGCGACAGCACGTCGCGCATCGTGAGCTCGCGCGTGATGTACGGATCGTACAGCTGGAAGCCGGGGAGCCAGCGCGTGACCTTGTCGTCCCACCGCAGCTTGCCGTCGTCGACCAGCATCGCCGCAGCGGTCGCGGTGAACGACTTGGTGTTGGAGCCGATCGCGAAGACCGTCGTGGGGGTGACGCGGTCGCCCTTGCCGATTTCCTTCTCCCCGAACCCCTTGGCGTAGATCAGCGAATCGTTCCGCACGATGCCGACCGCGAGCCCGGCGATGTGAAATGACTCGCGCACCTTCTCGATGGAGGCGTCGAGCCCGGCGAGCGGGTCGCCCTTCTTCTGGCCAGAGGCCGGCGAAGCAACGAAGAGCAGGAGCGCGCCCGCTGACAGCGCGCGGCGACCGAGGGAGGCGAACATGCGGAGACGCTCCGGAAAGACGGGGGTGGGGACGGGCGATGTGAGACAGAAGATCCGCGCGATTGCGCGCACCACAAGAGCGACGTCGGGTTCGGCCTGCCGCTTGGCGCGTGGTGACGGCATCTCGACGGTCGCGAAACCGACGCGCAGTTTCTTCGTTGGATCTGTCGCGCACCGACGCGCGCACGAACGCCGCCATCCTCCGCACCCCATGCGCCCACCTGCAACCGGTTCCCGTTCCGGCGCGCACCGACCGGCACTCACCGTCCTGACGCGCGCCATCGTCGCGATGGGCTCCCGTACGCCGGTGGCGCCCGGGTGAGCGCGCGCGACTGGGAGGTCCGCATCGAGGAAGGCGGGCGGGGCGGGACGATCGCCTATCGAGAGCGGGGGAAGGAGCTGCGCTTCTGGTGGGAGTTTGGCGGGGGCGAGGCGGTCGCCCTCATCAACATCGGGACGGCGCGCGAGTGGGCCCAGCGCGAACCCTGGGCCGCCCAGCGTCGAGACGAGATCGCGCGGCGCGTCGCCGACGAGGCCGTGCGCCAGAAGGCCCCCAGCTGCAAGGCGGTCATCGGTGACGATGGATGGATCACCCTCCTGCCCGATGCGGGGGCTTCGGGCAGGTCGGGGACAACGAGCGGCCCATCCTCAAGCGCTCCCTCTCGTTCGTCCACGCCGTCCGGCGCGTCGGGCGCCAGCGGCGCTGATTCCCCCCAAGCGCGACAGGCGAGTGCTGCCCGACAGTACTTCGCCATGTCGGCCACACGCGCGCGTCTCGTGAGCATTTTCGGCTTCGCCATTCTCGTCCTCGCCGCCGTCGCCTGGGCCGGGCGCTCGGCCCTGCAGATCCGGACCACGGGGGCACCCTGGGGGGCGTCGATGCGCGCGGGGCGCACGGTCATCACGCTGATGACGCGCCTCGAGCCGTACGTCCCGTCGCTCAATCGCAACCACGGCAACGATCGCTACACCGTCGGAGTGCTCCTGCACGATGCAGCGGACGGGTCGCGCCGTTACGTGGAGCTGGCGCGCGGGCGCGGTGGAAACGAACTCACGCGCGCCCGCCTCCTCGCCGTCAGGGGGACGCGCGTCTGGGTCGAGACGCCGGCGACGATGCTCGTCGACGTGGAGAGCGGGCGAGTGACCAGTGCCGAGGAGGTCGAGCGCGACCCGTCGTTGCAGCCGCCGGAGCGGCGATTTTCCATGGCCGACCTGGCCACCGGGGAGCGAGTGATGCTGCAGTGGCTGGCCGCCGGCGGTCAGGTGGCGGGCAATCGGTGGTTAGGTGTCCACTCGCCCCGCGACCGCGATGCCAACTTCAAGGACGGGTTCCGCGCCCCGGTCGCCGCGGACTTCGAGCCATCGAACGACCCGCGGGGGATGTACGTCGGACCGCTCGAGCAGGATGGCACGACGAAACGACTGGGGGCGCTGGCGCCCGTCGGGGGCGACGAGTTCTACAACGGAGCGCTCGTGCGCAGCGCCCGCGACTCGGCGCTGCTCGAACTGGCCGGTGGTGGGGCGCTGCTCACCTACGAGACCAAGCCTCGTCGTGCCGGTGTCGTCTTCGCCGCACGCGTCGCCGCCGACGGGAGTCTCGCCTGGCGCACCGACCTGGGGATCGGGAAGCTGCTGGACGTCCTCCCGGATCCGGAGTCGCCCGCCTTCGTGGGCGAGCGCCCCCGTATCCCCGACAAGGTCCCCGAGCCGATCCTCGTCGTGATCGACGCGCGCACCGGGCGCGCGACGACGTACTCGCTCTGGATGAAGGACTGACGGCGGAGCGGCGCCACGACATGGGTCATGTGAGGGATAGATGGGCGTGGCCTTCGCGATAGCTTGCCGACTTCCCGGCGTGCGCGGGGGGCTGGCCCTCGCCTCGATCGCTCACGCGCAGCATCTTCGTCGGCGCATCGTCCCCCTCCGACACCTCCAGCTCTTCCGACCATGAAAAAGTGGCTGCGTCGTATCGCGCTCTCGGTCGTGGCCCTCTTGCTCGCCGTGGTGGTCGCGGGAGCGGGGTACGAGTTCCTCGGCCGTCGCAGCGCCACGCGTGACTTCCCGCCGCCGGGGGCGCTGGTCGACATCGGCGGACGGCGCATTCACGTCGATTGTCGCGGGGCGGGATCGCCGACGGTCGTCCTGGTGTCGGGGCTCGACATCAACGGGGCGCTCGCCTGGTCGGCGGTGCATGACTCCCTCGCGGCCACGTCGCGCACCTGCGCGTACAGTCGCGCCGGCATCATGTGGAGCGATCCGTCGCCCGATCCGGTCACCGGCAAGGGGGTCGCGGACGATCTCCACGCTGCCCTGGCCAAGGCGGGCGAGAAGGCGCCCTTCGTTATGGTCGGGCACTCGCTGGGCGGGCCGTACATCATGACCTACACCAAGTACTACGGCGATGAAGTGGCCGGACTGGTGATGGTCGACGCGTCGCATCCCGAGCAGATGCAACGCATGGCCAAGATTGCGCCAGCAGCGGGCGATCCGGAGTCCGCGTTAGGTCCCATCAAGATCGCCTCCGCCCTGTCGTGGGCGGGCGTGGCACGGCTCGCCACCAGCCTCACCCCGCGCATGCCGAACCAGAGCGAGGCCAGCGCGCAGGCGTCGAGCGCCTATTCCACGCAGTCGCTTCCCGGCGCCCTCAAGGAGATGATGGCGCTCGGCGCCATCTTCGATGAGGCGGGGACCTTTCGCCAGCTCGGCGATCGGCCGCTGTACGTGCTCACCGCCATGCGCCCGCTGGGCGCGGCCGAGTTGACCGCGCTCAAGCTCACCCCCGAGAAGGGAAGGAGTTCAAGGCGTTGTGGAAGGCGATGCACGACGAGGAGGCGTCGTGGTCGACGCGCAGCCAGCACGTGTCGCTGGACGACGCGTCCCACTACGTCCAGTTCGATCGCCCCGACGTGGTCATCAAGGCGGTGCGCAGCGTCGTGGACAGTGTGCGGGTGGCGCCGACCCCCTGAACCGTCTTGAACAGAACCCGCCAAGTCTGGCGGCCAAGCCACAAGGCCGACGCGCCGCCGAGTCGAGCGCCGTCGCGCCGGCCGTGTACCTGCGTTTCGCTATCGCACCTCAAACGTCAGCGTCGCCCACTTCGATTCATACTGCACCGGGCCGCTCGGCAGTTTGGTCATGTCGTGGCGGGTGAACGCCGCTCAGTACCGCACCGCGTACTGCACCTTCACCAGCAACTGGTTCGACCCGAACCCCCAGCGCCGGTCCAGGCGCCGGGTCGGATCGGTCACCAACCCATGTCGATCGGGCGCCCGGTCTCCGGTCGATGTCGTGGCGCAGGTTGTGGCTGTACACCACGAACAGGTCGCCTAACGGGGGCAGCGTCCAGCGCAGGCGCGTGTTGGCGCCAAAGCTGTCGGAGCTGTTGTCGTACTGCAGGTAGCTGTTGAGCTGCAGGTTGGAGGAGACGTTCACGCGCACGCGTCCCCACGGATCCTGCGTGAAGTTGCCCTCCGGCAAGCACGCCCCACATTGCGCGTTCGAGTTGAGCTCGACGATGAACAGGGGCGACGGCTTCCACGCCCGGTCAGCACCAGCTCGTCCAGGCGCCCGTGCTTAGAAGCCCCGGTCCACCAGGGTGGCCTGCCCGCTCAGGCGTCGCTTGGGGCAAAGCCCGCTTCTAAGCGGTAGCGCATCCAGTGGTGCGACTCGCGATCACGACCCCTTTGGCGATCTCGAAGAGGTAACGCCAGGCGCTCCCGGTTGGATTGGCGTTGAACTCGAAGCGATCGCCGCTCTCCAGCCGCCAGTTGACCGGGGCAAAGAAGACGCGGTAGCTCTCCCACCGGTCGTCGAGGTCGCCCACCAGGGTGAAGAACAGCTCATTCATCATCGCCGCACGCCCCAGTCCCAGCACGTTCCCCCGGGGCGCGGCTTGTATGGGTCATGCTGAGGTTGGGCGCCTGCCGGCGGGCGGGAATGAACCCAACGAGGGGATCGAACGTCGCCGACGCGTCGAAAGGTGAGCGCGACATCCCAGAGGTCATGGGGTAGTCGAGCTTCCCACCGACGGCGGTGCGTTCGCCGTCGCCGAGCCCTCGCGTCCCATGGCGAGCCCCCACACGCCGGCGAGGAAGTTCTTGCTGCCGAACAGCCGTGACGTCTGAAAGGTCGCGTCGCCTCCGCGGTCCAGCTCCCGGCGCGCCTCAACGGGTCACCGAACGTGGCCAGCATCCCACGCTCGACTCGCGCAGCGCATTCTGCCGCACGCGCAGGACACCACGGTACTGGACGTCTGCGGCAGGCCCAACGCCTCCCGATCATCGATGTCACCGGTGTGCAGCACGAGGGGCGCGGACATTGGCCCCGCGCCCGCGTCCGCTGACCTTGAGCCCCGCCTGATCGGGACCTCGTTCCCGCTCAGGCCCGAGTGCCGGCTGAAGAAGGGCGCACGTCGTCCTGCGGTCCCGAGGCCGAAATCGAAGATGTCGGCCCCCTGCAGGAAGAAGGTCCGCTTCTCGGGGAAGACGATGGGAAAGCG